>DATHBY010000099.1:0-11874 GCA_035295885.1 Allosphingosinicella sp. | reverse complement strand
GCGAGCGGCGGGCCGCGGCGGAGCCCCACGCATGGCGCCTCGACGTCGGCCGAGCGTCGGCGCGGGCCGGCCCGCTCTACTGGCGCGACGGCGACACCGAAGTGCAGGCCGAACCGAAGGTCCATGGCGACGTCGTCCTCGCCCGCAAGGACGCTCCGGTCAGCTACCACCTCGCCGTCACCCTCGACGACGCCGCCCAGGGCGTCACCGACGTCGTCCGCGGCCGCGACCTCTACGCCGCCACCGACGTCCACCGCCTGCTCCAGGCCCTGCTCGGCCTGCCGACGCCGCACTATCACCACCATCCGCTGCTGCTCGGCGCCGACGGCCGCCGCCTCGCCAAGCGCCACGGAGCGCGGACCCTGCGCGAGCTCAGGGAGGCGGGCGCCGACCCGAAGACGCTTGCGGCGGAGCTGCTCGCCGGACGAATGCCTTCTGGATATTCCCCGGCGGAAGGCTAGATAGGCGCGATGAGCACCTTCCTCCTCATCCTGATCGCGCTCGCCGCCGGCGCCACCCTGTTCGTGCTCGCCAAAGGGGTGATCGGAATGGCGTCCGGCAAGGACATTACCGGCGCCCGCTCGCAGGAGCTGATGCGCAAGAGGGTGTTCTTCCAGGCGATCGCAATCGTCCTCGTCATCCTCTTCCTGCTCGTCGCCAGCGGAAAGAGCTGAGCGCTGGTCCGGCTCAACAAGATCTACACCCGCACCGGCGATTCCGGCTCGTCCGGCCTCACCGACGGCTCCCGCCGACCGAAGTCGGATCCGCTCTTCGCGGCGATAGGCGACGTCGACGAGGCGAACAGCGCGATCGGCCTGGCCGTCCTCCAGGTCGCCGACGAGGCGCAGCGCCGGATGCTGACCGCGATCCAGAACGAATTGTTCGATCTCGGCGCCGACCTCGCCACCCCCGGCGAGGACTTCGCCCCTTCCGAAATGACGCTCCGTATCGTCCAGCCGCAGATCGACCGCCTGGAGAATGAGATCGACTCCATGAATTCGAGCCTCGAGCCGCTGCGCAGCTTCATCCTTCCCGGCGGCGGCGGCGGAGCGGCGGCGATCCATCTCGCCCGAGCCGTCGTCCGCCGCGCCGAACGCTCGGCCGTCGCGGCCGCAGTCTCGGCGCCGCTAAACCCGCTGGCCCTCATCTACCTGAACCGGCTCTCCGACCATCTCTTCGTGATGGCCCGCCTCGCCGCCGCGGGCGAGGGCGGGGAGGTCCTCTGGCGGCCGGGCGCGACGCGCTGAAATCCTGTCCCGCTTTTCGCGGGAGAGGCGGGACCCGAGCCGAAGGCTTGGTGGTGAGGGCCTTGCTGACCCAGCGGTACAGGCCCTCACCTCCGACGGCTTCGCGGCGGGCCCCTCCTCTCCCGCAGGGACGGGAGAGGGATTTCCCGACCTAACCTCCATCAATTTTTTCGTGTAGGGAGCCGGGAAATGGCCACCCAGGCACATACCTCCCCGGCAAAGGCCCTGGCGGAGCGCTACCGCGCCGTTCGTGCGCTCAGCGAGGCGATCGCCGCTCCGCTCTCCGACGCCGACGCGACCCTCCAGCCGATGCCCGACGCCTCGCCGGCCAAATGGCACCTCGCCCACACCAGCTGGTTCTTCGAGACCTTCGTGCTTCGCGACTACGTCCCCGGCCACCGTCTCTACGACGAAAGCTGGGGCTATCTGTTCAATTCCTATTACGAGGGCGAGGGCGAGCGCCACCCGCGGGCGCGGCGCGGCATGCTGAGTCGCCCGAGCCTCGACGAAACCCTCGCCTGGCGAGCTTATGTCGACGAGGCGGTGGCGGCGGCGCTGCCCGGGCTTCCGGAAGCCGCGCTGGCCCTACTGGAGCTCGGCCTCAACCACGAGCAGCAGCATCAGGAGCTGATGCTGATGGACCTGACGGCGGGCTTCGCCGAAAACCCGCTATATTCCCCGCTCTGGCCCGCCCCGGCCCCGGCTCCCGCTCCGTTCGCACCCGGCATGGAATGGGTCGAGGGCCGGACCGGCCTCACCGGGATCGGCCATGACGGCACCGGCTTCGCCTTCGACTGCGAGGGGCCGCGCCACCAGGCCCTGCTCCATCCGCGCGCCCTTGCCGACCGGCTCGTCACCAATGCCGAATGGCTCGCCTTCATCGAGGAGGGCGGCTATGCCCGCCCGGAATATTGGATGGCCGACGGCTGGGATTGGGCGCGCGGGAACCGGATCGAGGCTCCGCTCTACTGGTCGCGCGCCGGCGGCGGCTGGCGCCGCTTCGCGCTCGACGGCTATGGGCCGCTGCGCCCGGCCGAGCCGGTCTGCCACATCAGCTGGTACGAAGCCGACGCCTTCGCCCGCTGGGCGGGCGCCCGCCTGCCGCGCGAGGAGGAATGGGAGGCCGCCGCGGCGGATCTCGACCCGGCCGGTGGCAACCAGCTCGATTCCGCCGGACCCGTCCGGCCGCGCCCCGCTCACGGCACCGGGCTCCGCCAGATGTTCGGCGACCTCTGGGAATGGACGATGAGCGCCTACGCCCCCTGGCCGGGCTTCCGTCCGCCGCAAGGCACGGTCGGCGAATATAACGGCAAGTTCATGTGCAACCAGTTCGTGCTGAGGGGCGGGAGCTGCGCCACGCCCCGCGGCCATTTGCGCGCCAGCTACCGCAATTTCTTCTACCCCCACCAGCGCTGGATGTTCTCCGGGCTCCGGCTGGCGCGGGACCTCTGATGGACGTTCCGCGCACCCTCGCCGCCGACGGCGCATTCCGCGACGACGTCCTCGCCGGACTCGCGGCGCCGGTGCGGGCGATCCCGGCCCGCTGGTTCTACGACCGGCGCGGCTCTGAGCTGTTCGAGGCGATCACCCGGCTTCCCGAATATTATCTCACCCGCACCGAGACGGCCCTGCTCGAGCGCCGCTGCCCCGACGTCGCCCGAATCGCCGACCCCGGCCAGGCGGTGGTCGAGTTCGGCTCCGGAGCCTCGGTCAAGACCCGAATCCTGCTCGCCGCCTCGGCGCCCTCCGCCTACGTGCCGATCGACATAAGCGGCGACTTCCTGCGCTCCGCCGCCGCCGATCTCGCCGAGGATTTCCCCGGGCTGCCGGTCCATCCGATCGAGGCCGATTTCACGCGTCCGATCCGGCTCCCCGAAGCGCTCGAAAAGTCGCCGAAGCTCGGCTTCTTCCCCGGCTCCACCATCGGCAACATGATCCCGGCGACCGGAGTCGACCTGCTCCGCGCCATGCGCCAGACTCTGGGCACCGGCGCCTGGCTGTTCATCGGCTTCGACAGGGTCAAGGACCCGGCCGAGATGCTCCGCGCCTATGACGATTCGGCGGGGGTGACCGCGGCGTTCAACCTCAACCTCCTCGCCCGGATCAACCGGGAGCTCGGCGGCGACATCCCGGTCGAAGCCTTCCGCCACCGCGCCATCTGGAACGACAGGCTGAGCCGGATCGAGATGCACCTCCAGCCCGTCCGCGACGTCGGCTTCGAGGTCGCGGGCAGGCATTTCTCAATGACCGCGGGCGAGACCATCCACAGCGAGAACAGCCACAAATATGGCGAACGCGACGCGAGGCTGCTGCTTCTCGCCGGCGGCTGGACCCCCGTCGAGGAATGGACGGACGAAGAGGCCCGCTTCGCCCTGGTGCTGGCGCGGGCGGAGCCGGAGCGGTCGGCGCCCTAGGAGACCGCTGCCCGGGGCGTGGCGACGGCCGCCCCTACGGGTCCTGTCTTTCCGCCAATTCCATTCTTTCCGCGCAGCGGGCAATTCTGAGGTGCGCCTCCGACAATCGCGTGCCCTCGAGCCGGCCGAGCAGATCGACCAAGCCGTAATGCGTGTAACGCCTCGGAAAGTCATAATAGAACGGGGAAAACCCCCCCAGCAAAGTCACTGCTCCAGACAATGCGATGATCAGCGTCGAGAGGGTCTTGCTCACGCCCGGCGCGGTCCACACGTCCAACGCCAATTGCACCCAGAGCCAGGCGGAAGCGATCACACAGCCTGCCAGGCCGATAATGAACAGAACGAGATACACGACCTGCGGCCAGCTGCTGCGGCTCGCGAACATGAAACGCGGATAGCCGACCGAGGCAGGTATGAACGAGAAATGCCGATATGCGTCTGGGTATCTCAACAGGTATTTCACTTTTTCGGTCGGGCTGTTGCCATCATTCATTTTCCAGGCGAACCAGGTCTGAAGGAAACTCTGCTTGCAGTAGGAAAAACAGAAAATCATCGTAGAGACGCTGAGGGCGACCAAGGCCGCGTGGGCGAAGACCGCAGGCGATATTTCAAGACCGCTCGAGCTGGCCCTCGTCAGAACCTTGAGATGGGACAGGATCCCGAGCGCCGCCGCCGCTCCCATCCAGACGAGGGCTTTGGCAGAGGCCGATTTCACCGTCTGCAGGGATTTGTAGACTCGCTCGTCGAACTCAAGCGATTCCGATTCATCGATTTGCGCCAGCAAGTGCAAGAGTTCGCCGTCGGTAATCCGCCTCGTCTTCGACAGGAACTCTCCGCGCTTTCTCGTCCACCGCGGCATAGCGTCCTCGCTCGCGACCCAAAGGTCCGTTGTCGGCCGAACCCCGCTCGACGCCCATGCCGGCAGGTTCGAACCTTACTTACGCACCAGCCTCGCCCGCCAGGTGGTGATATAATCCCGCGACCCGCGACACTCGTCCATTTCGGCCTGCCCGACGAGGCGGAAGGCGCGGCCGTCCCAGGCATATTCGGCGCTGGTGCCGCAATCGCCGAGGCCTCGCCCTTTGGAGAAGCTGGTCAGCAGGCCGCGCTCCTTGTCCCAGCCGGCGTTGATGAGCATTGGCTTGCCCTCTTGCGCCCACCAGCCGGGGCGAATGTCGAAGTCGGCCAGCTCGGCGCCTCCATGCCCTCGCCGAAGGACAAAAGGGACGTAGCTGACATTGTAGGCGCCGGAGCCGCAGGCGAGCAGGAGCAAAGTCTCGGACCGCCCGATCGCGGCGGTCTCCCCCTCCTCCGGTCCGCCGACCTCGTCAATCGTGCAGCCATGCTTCTTGCGCAGGGCCCGCAACGCGGCCGCGGAAACCGCTAGCGGCCGGTCCGAGGATATCGGCCGCGCCACCACGACCGGCAGCGGCGGCGGCGAGAAAAGGCTGCCGGGCGCCCTGTTTCCCGGCCGGACCAAAGCGGTGGAGGTGCCTGTGCGGCGCTGCTGCTCGTCCATGTAGAGCAGGGCGGCGCTTGCGCCGTTGAGCGAGACCGTGCCGAGCCGCTTACCGTCGGCCGCAAGCACCTCCAGCCGGCCGGCGGAGCGCAGGACGCCGATCATCCTCGGGGCATCGGCAGCGGCGATCTGGGTGTAACCTTCGCGGCCGACCAGCCGTGCCGCCAGCCGCTTGCCATCGGCGCTCAGCGAGGCGGCATTGCTGTCTGAGCCGAGGTCGAAGGCGAGCACCGGCGCGTCCGCCGCTCCGGGCCCGCGCCGCACGCTCATCGTCAGGGCGTCGTCGGGCCAGTTCTCCGGAATCAGAGCGACCGCATGGCAGGCGCGGCCGTTGTCGCAGCCGACCGCCCAGTCCTGGAAGGTCTTGAGCTCGGCGGGCCGCGGAAGCGCGGTTGCGGCGGCGAGCAAGGCTAGGCCGATCATCCGGCCAGCCTAGCCGGGCTCGCCCGCAAAAACCATTTCCTTTTATGTTCTTTTTATGTCCTACCCAATCCTGGGTGCATGTTCTGCCGGAAGATCGAATGCGGCGCGTCCCGGCCGTCTGCTCGGCCGGCCCGGAGCCGGGGGCGGTCACGGTGAAACTTTTCCGGGCGAATCGTGGACTTCGCGTGCCGTCGGATTGGGACCCTCCGCCATTGCCCCCAACACGCCCCTTCCCTACATCGCCCGGGACCGATCCCCCGGGGAGAGAATGATGCTGCTGGCCCTCATCCAGATATTGCTGATCCTGCTGACGGTGGCCTGGTGGATCATCGTCATCCAGATGGTGCTGAGCTGGCTGATCGCCTTCAACGTCATCAATACCTACAACGATTTCGTTCGCGGGCTGATGCGCGGGCTCGACCGGATCACGGAGCCGCTCTACCGGCCGATCCGCAAGGTGCTGCCCGATTTCGGAGGCCTCGACTTCAGCCCGATGGTCGTCATCATCGTCCTCCTGATCCTCCACAAGCTGCTCGAAGGAGTCGGGGCGGATATAGCGATGAGCTACCGGTGAGCGCGGAGCGCATCGACGGCCGGGCCTTCGCGGCGCGGCTGCGCGAGCGAGTCGCCGGCGCCGTTCCCGCCTTCGCCGCCGCCGCCGGGCGGGCGCCGGGGCTGGCGGTGGTCCTGGTCGGGGAGGATCCGGCCAGCCGGGTCTACGTCCGCTCCAAGGGCCGCGCCACGACGGAGGCGGGCATGGCGAGCTTCGAGCACTGCCTTCCCGACAGCGTCTCGCAGGAGGAGCTGCTCGCCCTCGTCGCTCAGCTCAACGACGACGAGGCGGTCGACGGAATCCTCGTCCAGCTGCCGCTCCCCGCCGGGATCGACGACAAGGCCGTGATCGACGCGATCGACCCGGCCAAGGACGTCGACGGCTTCACGCCCGTAAATGCGGGGCGCCTCGCCGTCGGGGAGGAGGGCCTCGTCCCCTGCACCCCGCTCGGCTGCCTGATGCTGCTCAGGGAGCGGCTCGGCGACCTGTCGGGGCTCGAGGCGGTGGTGATCGGCCGCTCGAACATCGTCGGCAAGCCGATGGCTCAGCTCCTGCTCGCCCAGAATTGCACGGTCACCCTCGCCCACAGCCGCACCCGCGACCTGCCCGGGGTGGTTCGGCGCGCCGATATCGTCGTCGCCGCCGTCGGCCGCCCGGAGATGATAAAAGGCGACTGGCTCAGGCCCGGAGCGACCGTGATCGACGTCGGCATCAACCGGGTCCCCGGCGGCGGGGACGGCAAGGACCGCCTCGTCGGCGACGTCGATCATGCCGGGGCGTCCCAAGTCGCCGCCGCCATCACTCCGGTCCCGGGAGGGGTCGGCCCGATGACCATCGCCGTGCTCCTTCGCAACACCCTCGTCGCAGCCCACGCCCGGGCCGGCCTGCCGCCGCCGGAGGGACTGTGATCGCTCTCTTCCTCTCCGCCTTCGTCACCTTCCTGGTCGTCATCGACCCGCCCGGCTGCGCTCCGATCTTCGCCGGCCTGACCCGCGACGCCACTCCGGCGCAGCGCCGGTCGATGGCTCTGCGCGCCTCCGCCATCGCCGCCGGAATCCTGCTCTTCTTCGGCCTGCTCGGCGAGGATCTGCTGCGGACGCTCGGAATCAGCCTCGCCGCCTTCCGCATCGCCGGCGGAATCATGCTGTTCCTGATCGCGCTCGAGATGGTCTTCGAGAAGCGCACGCAGCGCCGCGAGAACCGCGCCAGGGAGATCGACGCGGACCCGGAGCATGACGACATCTCGGTCTTCCCGATGGCGATCCCGATGATCGCCGGCCCGGGCTCGATCGCCTCGATCATGCTTCTGATGGCGCGAAGCGACGGGCTGAACGAATCGCTGGTGGTGCTCGCCGCCCTGGGCGCGGTGCTGCTCCTCACTTTGGTCTCGCTGCTCGCCGCGGGCTGGCTGATGCGCCTGCTCGGCCACCGCACCGAGGCGATGCTGACCCGTTTGCTCGGAGTGATCCTGGCCGCGCTCGCCGCCCAGTTCGTGATCGACGGGATCTCGGTCAGCTTCGAGGTGTGACCACTCGCCACATCCGGTAGGGCGACTGGGCCGGCAGCGGCACCGGCCGGAGCCAGGCCGGAACCTTGCCTCGCACGAGCTGCATGTAGAAGCCCTGCTTGGCCTGGCTGGCATAGATGGTCGATTCGGACAGGCCGGGGCAGATCAGCACATAGTCGATCCCCCGCCGCTCCACGGTCGCACGGGCGGCGTCGGCAGTGCCGCGGAAGGCGCGCATGACGTCGATGATGTCGCGGCCGTTGCGGTGATAGGGGCCGGCCACGGCGTCGTGATGGGTGACCGCGATCAGCCGCGGCCCGAGATCGACGAAGGTGAGGACCTGGCCGCGCGGCACCTGCGCCACCGGCTTCAGCGCCCACAGGGTCGGGCACAGATTGTTGGCCTTGTTGACGGCGGCCATCCCCGGCCTTGGCTTGGGCGGGAAGAAGCGCAAGGCCTGCTGGGGCAGGATCCCGGAGATGAGCAGGAAGACGGCCGCCGTCCCCGCCACCCGCACCAGCAGCAACCGGCTGCCGAAGAGCCAGGGCACGGCAACCCATCCCAGCGCGGTCGCCCCCGGAACGGCGAGCAGCTGGGCGGCCGGCCCGGCGCGGCTCTGCCAGAGAAGCAAAGCGGCGGCGAGCAGCGCCGGCGCCGCGGCCGCGCCCCAGGGGACCAGCCTCGAATGGTCGCGGCGGTGGCGCCAGAGCATGAGGGCATAGCCGATCAGCCCCGCCACCGGCAGCGCCGCGACGGTGATCGCGGTGGCGTAGCCGTGCATGTAGAGCGGCCGGGCCTCGCGGACGTTGCCGAGCCACAGCTGCACCAGCTCGGGCGAGGCGCCCTCGAGCCGGCCGAGGCAATCCGGCCAGGCAAGGGCGTAGCCCACGGCCAGGGCCGCGCCCGCTATCGCGGCGAGGCCGAGGCGAAGCGGCCAGGATCGCGGTGCGGCCAGGGCGAGCGGGACGGCGGCCGCGCCCCCGGCGACCGCCACCGAAAGCCACACCGGCGACAGCGCGTCGCAGACCGGGGCGCGGTTGGCATGGGAGGCGAAGAGCAGGAAGCCCAGGGCGGTCCCGCCCGCGAGGCTGGCGCCATAGGTTGCCAGGCGCCGTCCCTCGGCCGGTTCGCGCACCCACATCAGCACCGCAATTGCGCCCGCCAAAGCAAGGTAGAGCAGCATTTCGAGGCCGATGACCAGTGAGAGGGCGGTGGCGGCTCCGAGCACCGCGCCCCCCCGCGCCCGCTTCGGATCGGTGAGAGAAGATATGGCGATTGCGAGCAACGCGAGCTGCCAGCCGTGATGGTCGATCCTGAGCGGCGCCCATTGGTTGCGGACCGAATGGCCGCAGAGCAGGACGGCGATGGCCAGAACGAACGCCCAGGGCGAGATCAGCCGCCGCGCGGTCACCGCCACCGCGGCCATCGCCGCCGCCATCGGCAGCAAGGGCGAGAGCGCCACCGCCGCCTTCTCCGCCGGAGCCGCCCCGATCAGCGGCGCCAGCGCGAGCTTGATCCCGGCGATGGGCAGGTCGACGAGGCGCGACCAGTGGATGTCCGCGCCGAAGGGCGGGTTCAGCCGGTGCTGGCGCAGATCGTACCAGTCCTGCCCGCCGAGCAGGCCCCGGACCTGCATGATCCGAAGATTGTCGTCGGTGTCGCCGAGCGCGAAGCCGTTGATGGCGCCCCAGCGCGAGTAGAGGAGGAAGGCTGAGGTCGCGAGCCAGAAGAGCAGGACCCACCAGCGCCAGCGTCGCTCAAGCCCCTCCAGCCCCTCCATCCTTTGCCCTTTCCAACCCCTTGCCACGGCATTAGTCGGTGCACGGCAAAGGGCAAGCCGGGCATGATCAGGGAAGAGCGCCGGAGATGAAGCTGGACAGCGCGCTCACGCCTTTCCTGGGCCAGGTGATCCGCTTCGGCGTGGTCGGCGGCTTCGTCACGCTGGTCGGAATGGCGGTCTATTACTTCCCGGCGACATTCATGGGCGTCCATCCTCTCGCCGCCAATCTCCTGGCCTATCTCGTCGCCATGGGGCTGGGCTTCGTCCTGCACAGCAACGTCAGCTTCAAGGGCCATGGCAGCCGCGACAATCCGGGCAGGCGCACCGGCCGCTTCTTCGTCGTCTCGCTGGTCAGCCTCGGGCTCAACAGCCTCTTCGTCTGGGTGCTGACCGGCCTTCTCGACGGCCCGACCTGGTGGCCGCTGATACCCATGTTGCTGGTGACTCCGGTCGTCACCTTCTCGATGAACCGTCACTGGGTGTTCGGCTGATGGCCGCAAGCTGATGGAACGCATCGTCTATGACCGGATGGCCGAGCTGGACAGCCGCCATTGGTGGTATCGCGCCCGCCGCGAGATCCTCGCCCATCTCATCGAGCGGCGCATTCCCCTACCGGAGAACCCGCGGATCCTCGAGATAGGCTGCGGCACCGGGCACAACCTGGTCATGCTGAAGCGGTTCGGCCGGGTCGACGCGATCGAGATCGATCCCGCCGCGCGCGCAATCGCCAGCCGGCGGCTCGGCCACCCGGTCATGGAAGCGCCGCTGCCGGCGCTTCCCGGAGTGGAGGACCGGGCCTACGACCTGGTCGCGATCCTCGACGTGCTCGAACATATCGAGGAGGACAGGGAGGCGCTGGAGAGCATCGCCCGCAAGCTCCGGCCCGGCGGCCGGATCCTGATCGCCGTGCCCGCCCATCCCTGGATGTGGAGCGCGCACGACGTGGTCAACCACCACAAGCGCCGCTACACCCGCAGGACGCTGCGCTCGGTCGTCGCCGAGGCCGGCCTCGAGCTCGAGATGATGAGCTGGTTCAACAGCCTGCTCTTCCCGCTCGCCGCGGCGGCGCGCCTGGCCGGCAGGGTGCGCCGCAAGGACGACAGCGACGACAAGCTGCCGCCGCGCCCGCTCAACGCCCTGTTCCAGGCGATCTTCGGCCTCGAGCGCTACGCGATCGGGCGGCTGCCGCTCCCGCCGGGCGTGTCGCTGGTGGCGATCGTCACGGCCCGCTTATCTTCGGCGAAGTGAGCGACATGGCCTAGAGTCGGCTCGCCGCCGGCATGGCCGGCGATCTCGGCGACGATGTAGAGCGGCCGGTGCTTCGATTCCATGTAGAGCCGGCCGAGATATTCGCCGATCATTCCGAGCACGAACATCTGCACCGCTCCGAGCACGACCACCACCAGCATCAGCGAGGTCCAGCCCTGGATGGCGCTTCCGGAGAGGAAGGCGACGGCGATGTAGCCGACCAGGACCACCGAGGCGGCGACCAGCCACAGCCCGATATGGCTCGCCATCCGCAGCGGCGCGGTCGAGAAGCCGGTGACGGCGTCGAGGGCGAAGCGCACCATCTTCGACAGCGGATATTTGCTCTGCCCCGCATGCCGCTCGGCCCGGTCGTAGGCGATCGGCACCTGCCGGAAGCCGACCCAGGCGACCATCCCGCGGATGAAGCGCGCCTGCTCGGGAAGGCTGAGCAGGGCGTCGAGAGCTCGCCGGCTCATCAGCCGGAAGTCGCCGGTGTCGCGCGGTATCTCGATCTCGGCGAGGCGCGAGAGCAGGCGGTAGAAGAGCTTGGCGGTGCCGCGCTTGAACGCCGTCTCGCCCGCCCGCGCCCGCCGCACCGCATAGACGACGTCGGCGCTCTGCCGCTCCATCTCGGCCAGCATCGGCGACAGCAGCTCGGGCGGATCCTGAAGGTCGGCGTCGATGATCAGGATGCGGGCGCCCGAGCACAGGTCGAGCCCCGCGGTCAGAGCGAGCTGGTGGCCGTGGTTGCGCGACAGGTTGATCGCCACCAGCCGAGGGTCCTGCGCCGACAGAGAGCGCATCATCTCCCAGCTCCGGTCGCGCGAGCCGTCGTTGACGAAGACGATCTCATAATCTTCGCCAACCGCCCCGTGCGCCGCCGCAGTGAGCCTTCCGTGCAGCTCCGCAAGGCAGGCTTCCTCATTGTAGCACGGCACGACGATGGAAAGGGCGGGCGAGGTCATTCGGCTTCCTGGGTGGCGATCGGGGTCGGGTCGGCGACCCGATACAGCACGCTTGCGCCATTTTGCCAGACCGGCTCGAGACCGCGCAGCAAGGCCGGGTCCGCACGCGGCGGCCTGATCAGCCAGACGTGGGTGAACTTGTCGCGCGGAAACGTGGCCAGCGACTGATCGAGGGTGAGCCAGTGCTCGCCCCGGCAGGGACGGGCGAGCACCTGCTG
>DATHBY010000098.1:0-4296 GCA_035295885.1 Allosphingosinicella sp. | reverse complement strand
ATCTTGCCGGCGAAATCGGGGAGGTTCGGGTTTATGCCCGAATCGACGATCGCGATCTTCACGCCGCGGCCGGTCGCGCCGATATTGTAGGCGGAGATGGCGGAATGGGCGGTGGCGCCATTGGAGCGGCTATATTCGGCGTCGTTATAATTCACCCCCGCCGGTGAGGCCGGCGCGGGAGGAGGCGGCGGCGGCGGGGGTGGGGGAGGCGGCGGCGGAGGCGCCGGAGCCGGCGGGGGCGCCGAGATGGGAGCGGGTCCGCCGCCGCCTCCGCCGCCGCCGCCGCAGCCCGAAAGCACGAGCCCGGCCGCGCAGGCGGTCATGAGCAGCACGTTGCGTGTGAGCTTTGCGTTCATCCCGGGTCCCCGGTTAACTATTTCATTATTCTGGATTTTTCCGATTCTCTCACTAACGCGCCGATGCTTTCAATTTGCTGAAGGGCCGATGCGCCCTATGAGACGGCCATGCTCCCTTCCCCGCTCGCGTCGATCGACTGCTGGATCTTCGACCTCGACAACAGCCTCTATCCGGCCTCGGCGAATCTCTTCGAGCTGATCGACATCCGCATGGGCGAGTATATCGCAAAACGGCTGGGCTGCACATTGGCGGAGGCCAGGACCGTCCAGAAGGGCTTCTTCCGCGACCACGGCACCACGTTGGCCGGGCTGATGAAGGCGCATGGGGTCGAGCCGCGCGATTTCCTCGATTACGTCCACGACGTGGATTTCGCCCGCCTCACCGCCGACCCGCGGGTGGTGGCGGCGCTGGACCGGCTGCCCGGCCGCAAGTTCGTCTTCACCAACGGCGACGAGACCTATGCGCGGCGGGTGCTCGACCGGCTCGGCCTCGCCAACGCCTTCGACGGAGTGCACGACATCCACGCCATGGACTATGTCCCCAAGCCGGACCCGCGCTCCTATGCGGCGATGTGCGAGCGCCACTCCATTTCGCCCGGACGCGCCCTTTTCGCGGAGGACATGGCGAGGAACCTGGTTCCGGCCAAGCAGCTCGGAATGACCACGGTCTGGGTCGACAACGGCTCGGAGCAGGCGAGCCACGACGCCGATCCCGCCTTTATCGACTACCGCATTACCGATATCGGCGACTGGCTGACCGAGATCACGGGAGGGGACGCGGCATGGGCGAAAAGCTGAGGGCCGTCATCGAGGAGGCCTGGGAGAGGCGCGAGTCGCTGGGCGGGGACGAGCCGGAGGTGAAGCAGGCCGTCGAGGCGGCGATCGGCCTGCTCGATTCCGGCGAAGCGCGGGTCGCCGAGAAGGGCGAGGGCGGCTGGACCGTCAACCAGTGGCTCAAGAAGGCGGTGCTCCTCTCCTTCCGGCTGACCCCGATGGAGGCGATAGAAGGGGGCCCCGGCGGCGCCCACTGGTGGGACAAGGTCCCTTCAAAGTTCGCCGAATGGGGGCCCAACCGATTCGCCGGCGCCGGATTCCGGGCGGTGCCGGGAGCGATCGTCCGACGCGGCGCGTTCATCGGCAAAGGGGCGGTCCTGATGCCGAGCTTCGTCAATATCGGCGCCTTTGTCGGCGAAGGCGCGATGGTCGACACCTGGGCGACGGTCGGAAGCTGCGCGCAGATCGGCCGCAACGTCCATATTTCGGGCGGCACCGGCATCGGCGGAGTGCTCGAGCCGCTGCAGGCGGGTCCGGTGATCGTCGAGGACGATTGCTTCATCGGCGCCCGCTCGGAGGTGGCGGAAGGCGTGATCGTCGAGCAGGGCGCGGTCCTGTCGATGGGAGTCTTCATCGGCGCTTCGACCAAGATCGTCGACCGGGACAGCGGCGAGGTCCATATGGGCCGGGTCCCGGCTTATTCGGTCGTGGTCCCCGGCACTCTCCCCGGCAGGGACGGCGGCCCCGGCCTCGCCTGCGCTGTCATCGTCAAGCGAGTCGACGCCCGCACCCGCTCCAAGACCAGCATCAACGAGCTGCTTCGCGACTGAGGCCCTCCTTGAGCAGCAGCGCCGTGCGGCCGCTCTCCCAATCCTCCATTCCCGTCACCCGCCACAGTTCGCGACCCTGCGCGTCGTAGAAGATGGTGGTGGGAAGAATGGTCACCTTCAGCTCCGCCATCAGGGCCATTTGCGGGTCGAGCCAGGTTTCGAGGTTGCGATAGCCATGCCTGGCGAAAAAGGCCTCGACCTTCTCCCGCCCGTCCAGATCCTCGCTGACTGTCAGCACGTGCAGCCGCTCCCCCTCGCGGGCGGCGAGCCGGTCGAGCGTGGGCATCTCGGCGACGCAGGGCGCGCACCAGGTCGCCCACAGATTGAGCAGCACCGGCTTGCCCCGGAAGTCGGCGAGGCTGGTCGGGGCACCTTCCGGATCCTCGAACTGAGTCGCCGGCGCCGCGCTTCCGGAATTCGAGCGGTCGAGCTTCCCGGTCGGAGCCTCCTCCCGCGGTCCGCTCCACCCGGGCTGGTCGGGCCCGGCGGCGTTAGACTTTTCATCGCCCTGGCCGCATGCGGCGAGCGCAAAGAGCAGGAGCAGGATCGGCCGCATGGCCCGCCGCCTAGGTCGGACGGGCGGCGGCGGCAATCCCCGCCCCGTCATACTGAAATTGTTTCAGTATCCAGGGTGGCGACGGATAGGCCTTGGCCGCCCGCTCCCGCTTCGGCTATGGCCTCGGCATCGCCATGCGCATGCTCGTCACCCTTTCCGGCCTCGCCCTCCTCGCCGCCTGCGGCAACATGGAGCCGTTGCAGCCCAAGGCGGGCCAGGGAATGCCGGCCAAGCCCGCCATGGCGGCGCGCGCGCCGACCACCGAGGAGCTGCTGACCCCGCCCCCGGTCGCCCGGCCCGCCCGTCAGGACGACGGCCTGCGCCGTTCCGAGGAGCGCGAGGACGACCCCTTCGACCTTCCGCCGACCCGCTGACTTCGCGGGCCCGCAAGATTTTCCGGAGACGACATTGAAGAGAGTCAGAAAGGCGGTCTTCCCCGTCGCCGGCCTCGGCACGCGCTTCCTGCCCGCGACCAAGGCGGTGCCCAAGGAGATGCTGACGGTCGTCGACCGGCCGCTCATCCAATATGCGGTCGAGGAGGCGCTCGAGGCCGGGATCGAGCAGATGATCTTCGTCACCGGCCGCGGCAAGACCGCGCTCGAGGACCATTTCGACATCGCCTACGAGCTCGAGGCGACGATGCGCGGGCGCGGCAAGTCGCTGGACGTCCTGAACAGCACACGCATGCCGCCCGGCTCGGTCGTCGCAGTCCGCCAGCAGGAGCCGCTCGGCCTCGGCCATGCCGTCTGGTGCGCCCGGGAAATCGTCGGCGACGAGCCCTTCGCGGTGTTCCTGCCCGACGAGGTCATGGTCGGAAGCCCCAATTGCACCCGCCAGCTGGTCGATGCCTATGCGAAGGTCGGCGGCAACGTCGTCGCCGTTCTGGAAGTGCCGCCGGAGGAGACTCATAAATATGGCGTCATCACCCCCGGAGCGATCGACGGCAAGCTGACGGAGATACGCGGCCTGGTCGAAAAGCCGACACCGGGGACGGCGCCTTCGAACCTGATGCTGCCGGGCCGCTACATCCTCCAGCCCGAGATCATGGACGCGCTCGGCAAGGTCGGCCGGGGCGCCGGCGGCGAGATCCAGCTGACCGATGCGATGGCGGCGATGATCGGCAGGCAGCCCTTCCACGGCCTCACCTTCGACGGCGACCGCCACGATTGCGGTCACACGCTCGGCTTCGTCATCGCCAACGTGGCACTGGCGCTGAAGCGCGACGACGTGGCTCCGGCCCTGCGCCACTATCTGGCCGGCCTTTAGATGAGCTGCGCGGCCATCCTCGTCGGCGACGGCCCGGTCCGGCCCGTCAAGGCCGAGGAAGCCGCCGCTTACACCGGGCCGGGCTTCATCTGGGTCCATATCGACGCCGGCACGGACGAGGAACTGGGCCTGCTCCGAGGCAACGACATACCGGACGTAGCGGCCAATGCGCTGGTGGCCACCGAGACTCGCCCGCGCTGCGACCGCATCGACGAAGGCGCGATCGTGAACCTGCGCGGCCCCGCCGCGGAGGAGCTCGACGATTCCGACCGGCTGGTCTCGATCCGGATGTGGGTCAGGCGGGGCAAGGTCGACAGCGTCACCCGCCGCCCGCTGGCCGCCACCACGGTGGTGGCCGGGCAGATGGAGAGAGGGACGATCCTCGATCCCGGCGATCTCGTCGCCGCCTTCGCCCGTGCGATCAGCCGCGAGCTCGATCCGCAGGTGGCGGAGCTCGGAGATACTCTCGACGATTGCGAGAGCGACCTCGAGCCGCACCAGATCTACAAGCTCC
>DATHBY010000097.1:0-6826 GCA_035295885.1 Allosphingosinicella sp. | reverse complement strand
CCCTCTCCCTGACCCTCTCCCCCGCAAGCGGGGGCGAGGGGATTTCTAATATCCCTTCATCCGCGCCAGCTTGTCGGCGTGGTAATTGGCGTCCCCGAACAGCTCGTTCAGGGCCCGGTCGCGCTTCATGTAGAGGCCGATGTCATATTCGTCGGTCATTCCGATGCCGCCGTGCATCTGGACGCCCTCCTGTACTGCCAGCGTCGAGGCCCGTCCGGCCTTGGCCTTGGCGACGCTGACCATCGCTTCCGCCTCCTCGCTGCCCTCGTCGAGCAATTGCTGAGCCTTGATCGCCGCCGAGCGCGCGATCTCGAGCTCCGAATAGAGGTGGGCGGCCCGATGCTGGAGGACCTGGAACTCGCCGATCAGCCGGCCGAACTGCTTCCTCTGCTTGAGGTAATCGACCGTCATTCCCATCGCCGCCGAGCCGAGCCCGACCATCTCGGAAGCGGCTCCGGCCCGGCCGGCGTCGAGCACCCGCCCGAGCACCGCCTCGCCGCCGCCGACGTCGCCGACGACGGCGTCGGCATTGACCTCGACGCCCTGGAAATCGAGCCTGGCGCCGATGCTGGAATCGGCCAGCCGGACGCCTTCGACCTCGAGCCCCTTCGAGTCCCGCTCCACCGCGAACAGGGTCACGCCCTCGTCGGTCCGGGCCGCGACGACGATCACATCCGCCGAAGCGCCCTGGACGACGAACTGCTTTCGACCGGAGAGGCGGAAGCCGTTGCCGGCCCGTTCGGCCCGCATCGCGATCGCCTCCGGGCGGTGCTTGGGCCCTTCGTCCACCGCAAGGGCGGCGACCGTGTCTCCCGAGAGGATGCCCGGGAACCAGCGCCGGGCGTGCGGAGTCCCCTTCAGCGCCTCGACCACCGCGACCGCGCTGATCAGGAAGGGCGAGGGAGTCAGGTTGCGGCCGATCTCCTCGAGCACGATCCCCGCCTCGACATGGCCGAGCCCGAGGCCGCCGTCGGCCTCGCCGATCAGAATTCCGGTGAAGCCGAGCTCGGCCATCTGCTTCCACAGGGCGTGTCCGAAGCCGTCCCTGCAGTCCATGTCGCGATATTTGCGCAGCTGGTTGGCGATCGAGCCTTCGTCCGCCATCAGCTGCCGCGCCGTGTCGCGGAGCATGACCTGGTCTTCGGTGAGGTAGAGCGGCACCCTGTCTGTCTCCTACGCTGCACTGGATTGCTTCGCTGCGCTCGCAATGACGGTCTGCATCGCCGTCATTGCGAGGAGCGGAGCGACGAAGCAATCCATCCCCCGCCGGCCCTAAGCCCCCGGCAGATCCAATATCCGTTTCGCGACGATCCCGAGCTGGACCTCGCTCGTCCCGCCCTCGATCGAATTGGCCTTGGTCCTCAGCCACTCGCGCGCCGCCTTGCCCTTGCGGCTTCGCTCGCTCTCCCATTCCAGGGCGTCGGAGCCGCCCGCCGCCATCACCAGCTCGTGGCGCGCCTTGTTCAGTTCGGTGCCCGCATATTTCATCATCGACGGCTGCGCCGGATGCGCCATTCCGGCCTTCAGCTCGTCGATGAACCGCTCCGACATCGCCCGGAAGGCCATGGCGTCGACGTCGAAGCGGGCGATGTCGGCGCGGAGAACCGGATCGGCCAGCCGCCCGTCCGAGTCCCGGCCGATGCTCCCGACGAGAGCCGCACCGAGGCTCTCGGTCTGCCCGCCGAGCCCCATTCCGCTGATCATCTCGCGCTCGTGGCCGAGCAGATATTTGGCCACGTCCCAGCCCTTGTTGACCTCGCCGACCACCTGGTCCTTGGGCACCTTCACGTCGTCGAAGAAAGTCTCGCAGAAAGGCGAGGAGCCGGAGATGAGCAGGATCGGCTTCGTGGAGACGCCCGGGCTCGCCATGTCGAACAGGATGAAGCTGATCCCCTTGTGCTTGGGCGCCTGGAAGTCGGTGCGCACCAGGCAGAAGATCCAGTCCGCCTTGTCGGCATAGCTGGTCCACACCTTCTGGCCGTTGACCAGCCAGTGATCGCCCTTGTCCTCGCACTTCGTCTGGAGCGAGGCGAGGTCGGAGCCGGCATTCGGCTCCGAATAGCCCTGGCACCAGCGTATCTCGCCGCGCGCGATCTCGGGGAGGAAGCGCTTCTTCTGCGCCTCCGTTCCGTATTTCAGGAGCGCCGGCCCGAGCATCGAGATTCCGAAGCTCATCAGCGGATTGCGCGCCCCGATCCGGGCCATCTCCTGCCGAAGGATCTTGGTCTCGGCCGGCGACAGCCCGCCGCCGCCATATTCCTTCGGCCAGTCGGGCACGGTCCAGCCGAGCTCGGCCATCCGCTCCATCCAGGCCTTCTGCGCCTCGTTCTTGAAGGTGAAATTGCGCCCGCCCCAGCAGGCGTCGCTCTCGTCCCGGATCGGCTCGCGCATCTCAGGCGGGCAATTCGCCTCGAGCCAGGCGCGTGTCTCCAGGCGGAAAGTCTCAAGGTCGGTCACGGGCGCTCCCTCAGCTTTACGTTAACGTCAATGGCGCGGGCCTTTGGAGAGGTCAACCGTCTCTTGGGCACCGAGGATTGCGACGACCTGATCGAGCGACAAATCGTTCATCGCTGACTTGCGAACCGACTCACCGTGTTATATATATACGGAGTCGTCAAAATGGTTTTGACGACGAAAGAGGAGCAAGACATGTGGAAATTTCCCGAAAAACGCCAGCGGTGCCGCGGTTCGGATCGGCCCACCAGGTAGGGCCGGCCGAACCGGCGACGCCCCGGTTCGAATCAGTCCGTGAAGTGGGACCGTTCGAACTGAGGTTGCTTGCCTCAATTAACGGCCTTCGGGATCAAGCATGGGGGTCCAAACTCCATCAAGATCTCAGCAAGGCCCTCGGGCGCGACGTTGCCATTGGGCAACTGTACCTGGCCCTTTCTCGCCTAGAGCGGGACGGGTTCATCGCTTCCGAGAAAATGAATCCAGAGCCCGTACGTGGCGGCCGCTCAAAGAAGGTGTTTCGACTCGAGGCACCGGGTGTCAGGGCTCTGGAAAGAACGGCCGCCGTGTTGAACGCACCAGGTGCTCTCCGTCCACAGGAGAGTACAAATGGCACAGTTGCCATCTAAGCTCGTTCGCTTTCTCGTCTGGGCGTCGGGTAATGATCACAAGGACGATGCTCTCACAGCGCTTGTTGAGAGCTATGTGGAGGTTACCGAAAAGTTTGGGTCCTCCTATGCGATGTGGTGGAGCTTCGGTCAGGGCCTTCGGGCGTTGCCCTATGGTTTCATCGGATTGATCCTGAAGGTGGGCTCTTTCATCTTCAGGATCGGCAAGTGAAGGTGGCGGCAAGAGGGGCAAATCTCCTCTTGCCCCTCCTTGCAAGGGTCCAAGCTCTCCCCGATTAATGCCAGTCCGCGTCCGCCTCCGGCGCCATCTCCCTGGCCGCCCTGACGATATCCTCGAGGTTCACCGCGGTATCGAACGGGTCCTCGTCCAGCTCCGTCACCCGGTTCAGCCGCCGCTGCCAGGAGTGGAGCGCCTCGACATAGGGGACGAACGGCACCCGCATCAAAGTCCCGTTCGGAAGCCGCTCGAGGTCGGCGATCCCGTTCTTGACCCATTCGCCGGTGCCCCAGTCGGGCATGTCGACGGCCGGGAACAGGCACACTCCGTGAAGGTCCACTCCGCGGTTCACCGCCGCCAGGCTCTCGGCGACGACGTCGTTCAGCCAGTCCGGCCGCCCGCCCTTCAGGCCCGAAGTCTCCGCGACGATGCAGGGCCGGCCATAAAGCTTCGCGGCCTCCTCGATCAGGTCGCACAAGGGGCGGATGCGGTCGTCGCCCGGATCGAGCGCCGCATGCGGCCCCTTCTCGCGATATTCCATCTGCCCGAAGCTGTAATTGTTGAAGCCGACGATATCGAGGATCTCGGGAGTCCCGCCCAGCTCCGGGAAACGCCGTCCCGAGATTGCGTCCCAGGCGATATAGGAATCCTCGTAGGATTCGCGATGCGCCGCTTCGGCGAGGTCCGGCCGGTCGCGCGGCGGCACCACCCAGATGAGCGGGTCGATATGGACCATCCTTGCGTCGGGGAAATCGGCGCGTATCGCCTTTACCGCCGCGATGTCGGCCGCCGCCACGGCGAGGGTCAGCCGCCGCCGGGTCTCGCGGTCCCTGCCGAACGGCGCCGCCCAGGCCCACTCCCCGGCCATATAGCCGAAGAAGGTGGGCTCGTTCACCGGAGTGAAGAAGAGCGGCCCGTGATGGGCGCGCTCGGCGACGTAGCGGGCGGCGGCGCTCGCATAAGCCGCGAAGCGCGGCGCGAAATCCCCGCCGAACGGGCCGAGATCGTCGGGATAGCCGTAATGGCAAAGGTCCCAGATCGGCTGGATACCGTAGCGGCGCTGAGCCTGAAGGAACGGATCGATATAGGAGAAGTCGTAGCTGCCGCCCCCCTTGTCGACCAGCGGCCAGGGTATGCCTTCGCGAGCCACCGCGATTCCGAGCGAGCGCAGGAAGCGATAATCCTCGTCGGCGTGGCTGAGGTGCTGGGTCTCCTCGCACAGGTCGCGCCGGCCCTGGTCCTTCCAGACGAAGGTCGAGCATTCGAAGCCCGACAGGAAGAAGGTGGGGAAAATGCCTTCGCGGCTCACGTGAAGGCGTCCGCCAGCCGGTTCCTCACATGCGGATCGGGGATGATCCGGTAGCGGGCCTCGATCAGGCTGTAGATCCCGAACAGGCACAGGCCCGCGGCGACGGCAGCCCTTAGCCCGTCCGGCATGCTGGTCAGAGCGTCGCCGAGCGCACCGGCCTCCTCGGCCTGGTGGTGGCGGGTCGCGTTGAACACGAGCCAGGCGGCCGCGAGGAAGATGATGCCGCGAGCCGCATGGCCGCCCACGCCTGCGGCGATCACCCACCAGCGATCCTTTGCCTCCGGCGAGATATGCTTACAAAAGCGCCGGGTCGCGGCGATTGCGAGCTGCGCTGCGCCCACGCCGGCGAGGATCGCTGCGGCGGCGTAAAGGAGCAGGTCGCCGCCCGGCACGCTCATCGCCGCCGCCGCTCCGCTCTCGGCATTCTCGCTCGAATCGGCGCCCGAGGCGCCGCCGAGCGCCAGCTTGCCGGCCGTGAACGCAAGCCCGAGATGAATGAGCCCGCTGAGCGCCCCGGCGAGCCGCCCGGCGATGCCCTTGAGGTCGCCGCCCTTGCCCTGAGTGTCGAAGACCGCGTCGGTCACCCGCCAGATGCCGTATGCCACGAAACCGAGCGCCAGCGCTCCGAGCACCAGCCCGCCGGCCTGCCGCGAGACATAGTCCAGAGCCCCGCCCGCATCCTCCATCCGCCCCAGCTGAAGCGCCAGATAGCCGACGATCAGGTAGAGCAGCCCGCGTGCGGCGAAGCCGACCCGGGTCAGCAGCAGGAAATTGGGAGACACGCTTGGCACGGAGGCGAAACGTCGGCGGGGCGGCGGCTGTTCCGCCGGCCACTGGCGCACCGCCGCGGTTTCTGGCAGCGGGGGCCCACAGGGCAGAGAGAGGAATCCGGCGGTCATGGACTTCGACCTTACGGAACGGCAGGCTTTTTACCGCGACCGGGTTCGCGATTTCGTCGAGACTCGGATTCGCCCGAGGAACAAGGACTACAAGTCGCAGCTCGAGGCCGGCGACCGCTGGCAGCCGGTCGGGGTGATCGAGGAGCTGAAGCCTGAGGCGAGGGCGGCCGGCCTGTGGAACCTGTTCATGCCGCCCGGCCAGGCGCTCCGCCATGTCGACGAGAGCTTCGAGTTCGAGGGCACCCAGCTCACCAACCTCGAATATGCGCTCTGCGCCGAGGAGATGGGACGGATCGGCTGGGCCTCGGAAGTGTTCAACTGCTCCGCGCCCGACACCGGCAATATGGAGGTCTTCCACCGCTACGGCACCCGCGAGCAGAAGGAGCAGTGGCTGAGGCCGCTGATGAACGGCGAGATCCGCTCCGCCTTCCTGATGACCGAGCCCGCGGTCGCCTCTTCCGACGCGACCAACATCCAGTGCGAGATCCGCCGCGACGGCGACGATTATGTCCTCAACGGCCGCAAATGGTGGTCGTCGGGCGCCGGCGACCCGCGCTGCAAGGTCGCGATCGTCATGGGCAAGACCAACCCGGACAACCCGCGCCACCAGCAGCAGTCGATGGTGCTGATGCCGCTCGACGCCCCCGGGGTCACGGTCGAGCGCGCGCTCACCGTCTACGGCTATGACGACGCCCCCCACGGCCATATGGAGGTCGAGCTCAAGGACGTTCGAATTCCCGCCTCCAACATTCTGCTCGGCGAAGGCCGCGGCTTCGAGATCGCCCAGGGCCGGCTCGGCCCCGGCCGGATCCACCATTGCATGCGGACCATCGGGGTCGCCGAGGAAGCGCTGAAGGCGATGGTGAAGCGCCTCCAGACCCGCACCGCCTTCGGCAAACGCCTGATGGAGCATTCGGTCTGGGAGCAAAGGGTCGCCGCCGCCCGCATCGACATCGACATGTCCCGCCTGCTCTGCCTCAAGGCCGCCGACATGATGGACAAGGCCGGCAACAAGGCCGCGGCGGCCGAGATCGCGATGATCAAGGTCTACGCCCCCAACATGGCCCTTCGGATCATCGACGACGCCGTCCAGGCCCATGGCGGGGCCGGGGTAAGCCAGGATTTCGAGCTGGCCAAGAGCTGGGCCGGGATCCGCACCCTCCGCCTCGCCGACGGCCCCGACGAGGTCCACAACCGCGCCATCGCCCGAATCGAGTTCTCCAAACATGCCTAGCGCCCCCTCTCCCCGGGGGGGAGAGGGTTGGGGTGAGGGGGTTCCGAAGCTGAAGCTCCCCTCCACCGCCCGACCCCCTCACCCTGC
>DATHBY010000096.1:0-2706 GCA_035295885.1 Allosphingosinicella sp. | reverse complement strand
CCGACCACGCCGCGTCCGGGGCGCGCTCTTTTTGCCGGGAGGCCGAGTTAATGTCCCGCCGCCGCCAGATCTACGAAGGCAAGGCCAAGATCCTCTACGAAGGCCCCGAGCCCGGCACGCTCATCCAATATTTCAAGGACGACGCGACCGCGTTCAACGCGCAGAAGAAGGGCACGATCTCCGGCAAGGGCGTGCTCAACAACCGGATCTCCGAGCACATCTTCACCCTGCTCGGCACGATCGGCGTTCCCACGCACTTCATTCGCCGGCTCAACATGCGCGAGCAGCTGATCCGCCAGGTGGAGATCATCCCCATCGAGGTGGTGGTGCGCAACGTCGCCGCCGGCAGCCTGTCGAAGCGGCTGGGCATCGAGGAGGGGACGCAGCTCCCCCGCACGATCATCGAATATTACTACAAGGACGACGCGCTCGGCGATCCGATGATCGCGGACGAACATATCGCCTGCTTCGGCTGGGCGAGCCAGGAGGAGATGAACGACATCGCCGACATGGCTGTGCGGGTGAACGACTTCCTGTGCGGCCTGTTCGCGGCGATCGGCATTCGCCTCGTCGACTTCAAGCTGGAGTTCGGCCGGTTGTGGGACGGGGAATATGCCCGCGTCATCCTTGCCGACGACATCAGCCCCGACGGCTGCCGACTGTGGGACATGGTATCGGGCGAGAAGCTCGACAAGGACCGCTTCCGCCGCGACCTCGGCGGCGAGGCCGAAGCCTATCAGGAAGTCGCCCGCCGCCTCGGCCTGATGTCCGAAGGCGACAACAACATGGTCCTCGACCTCGACAAGCACAGGCAGAAGAAGGGCCGCTGATCGACCGCCGCGTCGGGCCTTCCGCGCCATTGCCGAGCCGCCCGCGGGCCTCCGGTCAGCTCGTAGAGGACCAAAGGCTCGTGCACGCCGGGGCCGTGGACGTAGACCCCCGGGCGGCTGCCGGCGCCGTCATATTCCTCGACCAGCCTGTTGCCGTCATAGACGAAGCGGGTGATCCCGCCCCCGCCCGCCCCGCTCGTCTGCCGCAGCGTCCGAGCGGGTCGCAGGCGACGCTCGCATTCTTCGCGCCCGAGGCTGAGACGAGGCGGTTCTCCGAATCGTAGACGTAGCTGCTCGTGCCGTCGGTCTTGAGGTTGCCGTTGGCGTCGTAGTCGAAGCTCGCCGGCCCGGCGGCGGTGTACTGGTTGAGGCCGTTCACGCTGTAGGGACGGGCGACGTTGTAGGCCGTGTTCGTCGCATAGGCGTCGTTGAGCGGAGGGCGCTCATCGGTGACTAGGTCATCAATGTCGATAGAACAGTTACTTTCGTAGACCGATCCGTTTGGAAATCAATTTGGTAGATTATGCTCGCCCCACGCTCGTGCAGCGCTATTCTCCAAGAGTCACTACCCCGGAGGAAATTCCGCGCTGTCGGCGTTACTGTCGGAACTAGGGAAAAATAGAGTTCTTCGCGGAGAGCATCGTTCATCGCCATCGGCACACGGAAGGGACGGCCATAAGCCGAGAGGGCGAGCAGCGTATCGTCCTTGGTGGCTCCGATAGAGAAGGGTCCTATCCCGCCGTTACTGTAAGCCCGTTCGTAGGTAAATAGCCCCTGATCAAACGAATAGTATGCCGGCAGCCAAGGCCATTTACGCGCGACGGCCGGCCTCACGGCGTAGCTGACTGCTACCAGCGCGACAATACCGATCCAGAACATTGCCTTATTCACATTTTATACCCCGGCTTCCACATAACCTTTCCTTCTCGAACTCAACCCGACCGCTTTCATGACGGCCCGGCAAGCGCAAATTAAAATCGGTTTTAACCGAGTCCTTTGGATCGCCGGAGTCAATCTGCTCCGCAAAATTGCCAATAGCCAAGGCGGCGGAGTTGCTGTTGACGGCGGGGGCTCCTCCGAAAAGGTCCGGCCCAGGGACGAGGTCGTAATCTCCCGTCTCCTTAACAGCGCCCGCGACGGCAGCAACGGTATTGTCTCTGGCTTCTATCTTGGCGATTTCAGCGCCCGAGCCGCGGCGTAGCTGCAGCCACGCTGCCCGGTCGGCCGCGGCGGTCGTTGATGAGAAATTGGAGGCTCGGGACGGGTCAGAGACATTCCCCATTTTTCCGCTCTTCAATTCACCGAATGAGTGCACTCTGGCTCTCGGATCGCCGGGAAAGCGAGCGTGGGTGACGACGAACGCGTGGCCTATCCCAGCTTTTCCGACGGGGCTATCAAGCTTGCGCGCAACTAAGTAAGAATCCTCCCCTGTGGGGTCGAATTTGTTGACCGGATCATTACCCACATAGGCGTAGAGATTGATCTGATCGTCATACCCGATCGGATCCACCTGCATGAACCGCCCAAGCGTCGGCGAGTAGATTCGGGCCTTGTAATAATACATGCCAAGCTCGGGGATCCACGCCTGGCCGGTGTACTGGAACCGGCCCCGGTTGCCGGCATTGGGGATTCCGTATTCGTCATAGGCGTTGATCGCGAGCGGGTTGCCGTTCATGTCGGCGACGGCGATTATCGAGCCCTGGTGGTCGGCGACGAGGGCCCGGCGCCAGCCGCTGACGAAATTCTCGTACCAGAGCAAAGGATCGTCGGCGCCGGGATCGCTGCCGTGGACGTAGCGGTGGATCATGTTGCCGGCGTGGTCATATTCGGCGACGAGCGCGTCGCCGTCATGGACCATCCGCCGGGCGTCGGAGCC
>DATHBY010000095.1:0-4270 GCA_035295885.1 Allosphingosinicella sp. | reverse complement strand
GCCGCGCCTATTACACCGATCTCGCCGCCAAGCGCGGCGCCAAGATCGAGGAGGTCGCCGCGACCACCGCCTGCGAGCTGTTCCGGACCAAGGTCGCCCAGGGCCAATATTACCGCCTCCCCGACGGGGTCTGGCGCCAGCGCGACTCGGCCCCGATCCCGCTTCCGGCCTATTGCGGCTGAGGCCGGGGCGGGCGTCTTTCGACGCAGTCCGCGTCGTTGTTGCAGGCGCGCGGCGGTGACGCGGAGACGGCGAACCCCGCCCGGAACCGCTCCGCCACCAGGTCGAGCAGGCGTCGGGTGACCGGCACGTAGACCATGTAGGTTCCGCCGGCATAGCCTTCGAGCTCGTTGAAGGTGACCTTGAGCCTGGTCACTCGTCCGCCCGCGGCCAGCAAGGTCATAGCGTAATAGGGCGGCTCCTCGCACCGGCCGTCGAACCCGCGGTTTCTGCTCCGCCGCAATTCGCTCAAGGCCGGGCAAAGCTGGTCGCGGATCTCCGCATTGGCCGCCGGGGGGTCGCTGAACAGCTCTTCGGGTTTCAGGGCGCGGTTGCGGGACTTGTCCCAAAGCAGGGTCTCGTTGGCGAACCAGCCATGGGCTCCGCCGGTATAGGAAGAGGTCATCTTCGAAAGGGCGAGAAGGGTCGGAATTTCCGAATCCAGAGTGTAGACCCTCTCGAGGTGGAACCGGCTGTCCGGATTCTTCTGCGCCCATGCGGCAAGCGACCCGATGCTCTCCTCGTGATCGCCCTCGTCCGCCTTCGATTCGGCGCGCAGCCAGGCGTCGAGCGCCGGAATCCGCGCCGCCTCGGCGGGATAGGCTAAGGCGTAGGTCCAGTTCGGGCCCTTTTGGGCGAGGCACACGCCGCCCTTGTCGGGCTGGGGAATTTGCGTGGGGCAGTCCTGCCTGGCCGCGGCGGGCGGCCCTTCGGATCGCCGCTCCGCGCAGCCGCTCGAGCCGGCGCCGATCGCGAGGAGCAGTGCAAGGGAGAGGGGCTTCGACATCCGCCGAGCCTAATCGCCTCGGTGCCCCAGTCAATTCGCCCCTTTGCCGCACCGCAGCAACGTGTTGACTTGAACAGCCCCCCTTCCTAAAGGGGCGGCGCCTCGGCGGGGTTCGTTCGCCGGCATGTCCTCGCACCCTCATCAGCCCGCTCCCGAGCGCCGCTGTCCATGGAAGAAAGACATGGCGGAAGACGAGCCACGGCAGGACCCGAAGCTTCCCCCGGACGCGCGGCTCGACTCGCTCGAAGAGCGGCTCAAGGCGGCGCATGCGGCGGAAGCGGCGAGGACCGGCGTGAAGCAGCGCCCGCCGCAGACCGGCCAGCGTCAGGGGATGCGCATCCTCTCGGTGCTGATCAGCTACCCGCTCGGAAGCGCCCTCATTGGCTGGGTGATCGACCGGGTGGCCGGGACCCAGGGTATCTGGGTGGCGATGCTGTTCCTCGGGTTCGGCGCCGCCATGTGGGAAGTTTGGAAGATTTCGCAGCAGAAGCCCGAGTGACGGGACAAGGGACGTAAAGAGTGGCGGCCGAAGAAAGCAAGATCGACCCGATGCACCAGTTCCAGATCAGCCCGCTGGCGCTGGATGGAACCCCGTTCGTCTTCACCAACAGCGCGCTGTGGATGCTCGTCGTCCTCGCCCTGATCTGGATCTTCATGCTCGGCGGAATGAAGCGCGAGCTCGTGCCCGGCCGCTGGCAGGTCATGGTGGAGGGGGTGACGGGTTTCATCCACTCCATGGTGACCACGAACATCGGCCCCGAGGGACGCAAGTACATGCCGTGGGTGTTCACGGTCTTCATGTTCATCCTGTTCGCCAACCTGCTCGGCCTGATGCCGTTCGCCCTGGTCGGGGCCCAGCCCTTCACCGTCACCAGCCAGTTCACCGTCACCGGCATCATGGCGATCATCAGCTTCGGAATCGTCCTGGTCGTGGGCTTCTGGAGGCACGGCTTCCACTTCTTCTCTTTGTTCATCCCGCACGGCACTCCCAAACCGATGCTGCCGATGATCTTCCTGATCGAGCTGCTGTCGTTCATGGTGCGCCCGTTCAGCCTTGCGCTCCGGCTTTTCGTGGCGATGATCGCCGGCCACATCCTCGTCGAGGTGTTCGGAAGCTTCGTCGTCCAGGGGATAAACGCCGGGGGCGTCGGCCCGGCCGTCAGCCTGCTCTCTTTCATCTTCATCGTCGGAGTGATGGCGCTCGAGATCCTGGTCTGCGCGATCCAGGCCTATGTCTTCGCCCTGCTGACGTCGCTCTACATCAACGACGCGGTCAACCTTCACTAGCTTCAATCGGTTTTTCCCAAGGAGAACATCATGGATTTCGCATCTGCCCAGGTCATCGGCGCCGGTCTTGCCGCGATCGGCGTCGGCGCCGCCGCCGTCGGCGTCGGCAACGTCTTCGGCTCGTTCCTCGAGAGCGCGATCCGCAACCCGGCCGCCGCGGACAGCCAGCAGGGCCGCCTGTTCATCGGCTTCGCCGCTGCCGAGCTGCTCGGCCTGATCGCCTTCGCCGTGGCGATGATCATCCTCTACGCCCGCTAAGAGAAGGATGGGGACAGTCACTAGTGACTGTCCCTTTTGACGCCCATGCCCCAGATCAATCAGCTGGCCGAGGTCGCCTATTCGCAGTTCTTCTGGCTGCTGCTGGTGCTCGCCATCCTCTATTTCGGCATCGGCCGGATGATGCTCCCGAAGATCCAGTCGACCGTCGACCTGCGGGACGAGCGCATCGCCGGCGATCTCGCCGCGGCCCAGGCCGCGCGTGCCTCCGCGGAGGAGACCGAGGCCGCCTATCGGGCCCGGATGGACTCGAGCCGGGCCGAGGGGCTGAAGCTCGCCCAGGCGGCCAAGGTGTCGAGCGCCAGGGCCACCGAGGAAAGGATGCGGGCGGCGAATCTGGAGATCGGCGCGAAAGTCGAGGCCGCGGAGGCGCGAATCCGCACCGCCACCGACTCGACTCTCGCCGAGATCGAAGGCGTGGCCGCCGAGGCGGCGCGCGAGATGGTGGAGCGGCTGGCCGGGGTTTCGGTGGACAGCGATGAAGCCGCTCGCGCTGTCAGGAATGCGATGACCCATGGCTGAGGAAAACCCGAAGGACACCCACATCCGCGAGCCCGGCGCCGAAGCCGCCCCGGCCGGGCATGTCGGGGCGCCGGAGCATCATGAGCTTCCGACCGCGCTCGGCCTCGACGCTCCGCAATGGATCGCGCTGGCGATGCTGGTGGTCTTCGCCATCCTCATCTGGAAGCGGGTCCCGGCGCTGATCGGCCGGGCCCTCGACGGCAAGATCGCCGCGATCCGCGCCCAGCTCGACGAGGCCTCCCAGCTTCGTGCCGAGGCCGAAGCGATCAAGGCGGAATATGAAGCCAAGGCCGCCCAGGCCGAAGCCGAGGCCGCGACGATATTGGAGCGGGCCCAGGCCGAGGCCGAGGGCATCGTCCGGCAGGCCGAGAGCGACGCTTCGGCCCTGGTCGAGCGCCGCGGCCGGATGGCCGAGGACAAGATCGCCGCCGCGGAGCGCTCCGCCCTCGACCAGGTCCGCGCCAAGGCGGCCGCCGCCGCCGCCGCCGCCGCCGAAGCTCTGATCCGCGAGAAGCTCGACGCCGGCGCCGACAAGGCCCTGGTCGACCGCACCATCGAAGGCCTCGGCCGCGCCAACTGACAGGAAGGGCGTCATGCCGGACTTGATCCGGCATCCACCTTCTTTCTCAACGCTGCGAAGGAAGGTGGACCCCCGATCAAGTCCGGGGCGACGGTTGTTCGCTGAGCAATTCTCTCGGCGCCCGCTTCCGCCACGCCGCCTCCAGCGCCGCCTCGAGCAGCTCCTCCGTCACCGCTTCCAGCCGAACGAGAGTGCTCCCCCCGCGCCCCCAGGCGCCCGCCGCCGGCTTGAACGCGTCGGGCGCGAGGCTCATGAAATCCTCCTGCTGCTCCGGCATCAGCGACACCATTCCCCAGGCTTCATCCGGAGAGCCCAGGGTCGCGAATATCTTCCCGCTGACCCGGAAATCGGCGTGCCCCATGTGCGAGCCCTCTTCGGCGCCGGGGAAGGCGAGGGCGATCCGGCGGAAATCGTCGGCCGTGGGCATGTCGGCGTCTCACCCTCTTTAAAAGTAGGACTTCCTCTGCTTTATGCTTGGTGTGGACCGATCCCTCCGCCTTGCCAATTCCTTCCGCGCCGGCCGTCGTGCGACGACGCCCCCTCGCGCGCGCGCGCGAATCCGCCTGACTGTCCTGACCTTCGTCCGTTTCCGGACACCT
>DATHBY010000094.1:0-2966 GCA_035295885.1 Allosphingosinicella sp. | reverse complement strand
GAACAGGGCTGCATGAAGCGGGTAGAGCTTGTCCTGAAGTCTCAGCGCTTCGTCCCAATGGCCTGACAAACAAGCATTCTGAAAGTCGGCGCACAGCCTCGGCGCGACATTGGCGGTCACCGAGATGCAACCCGCCCCGCCCATCGCCGAGAAGCCGAGGGCCATGTCGTCATTGCCGGAGAGCTGGACGAAATCCTCGCCGCAGGCGAGACGCTGGGCGGAGACCCGGGCGAGGTTGCCGGTCGCGTCCTTGACCCCGATCACGTTGGCGATCCTCGCAAGGCGGGCCATGGTCTCGACCGAGATATCGGTGATCGTCCGCGACGGCACGTTGTAGAGGATGATCGGGATATCGACCGCCTCGGCGACGGCGGCGAGATGGGAGTAGATGCCTTCCTGATTGGGGCGGTTGTAATAAGGCGGCACGTGAAGGGCGGCGTCGGCCCCGGCTTCCTTCGCCGAACGGGTGAGCTCGATGGCATGGGCGGTATTGTTGGAGCCGCAGCCGGCGATCACCTTCACCCGGCCGGCGGCGCCCTCGACCGCGAGCTCGATCACCCGCCGGTGCTCGGCGGAAGTGAGGGTCGCCGATTCGCCGGTGGTGCCGCAAGGAACGAGCGCATGGCTTCCCTCCCCCACCTGCCAGTGCACGAAATCGAGAAAAGCGCGCTCGTCCAACGCTTCGTCCCGGAAAATCGTCACCAGAGCCGGGATCGACCCGCGGAACATCGCTGGACTCCTTCACGTGAGGGCACGGACCGCCAATAAGGCCGTTCTCGTTCAGGGCCTGATAAGGAGGGGGTTGGCATTCTGTCCAGCATGCAGAAAAAAGCGTTGGTCTTGAGCCTCTTGGGCGTCTCCGCCATGTCCGTCGCCGCAGTCGCGACGGGGGTGAAGCCGGTGCACGTCGCCAGGATCCTGCCCGCCGAGGTGCAAACCACGACGGCGCCTGTTCCGCAGCAGCAGCAGCAGCAGCCGGCACCGCGGCCCGCGCCGGCCTATTCGCCCGTTCCGAGCTCGGTTGCAGCCGACCTCGCCCGCTGGAACAGCCTGAGGCAGACCGACAGCCTGCCCTTCTCCTCCTACGCCTCCTTCCTGATGAGCCATCGCGGCTGGCCGGGCGAGACGGCGATGCGCAGGACCGCCGAGAGGGCCAATTCCGACGGCGGCGCCGCTTTCGAGGTGATCGGCTTCTTCAGCGCCTTCCCGCCGCTGACTCCCGCCGGCCATGCCCGCCATGCGTTCGCCCTGCAGGCGTCGAACCGCGGCAACGAGGCGTTCGAGGCCGCCCGCAAGGCCTGGACCGGCGGAGTGCTGCCGGCCATCGACGAGGCGCGGATCCTGAGCCAGTTCGGCAGCCGCCTGACCAGCGCCGACCATGACTCGCGAATGGAGGCCCTGCTCGGCAACGGCGACACGCAAAGCGCCATTCGGCAGCTGCCGCTGGCCTCGGCCCAGCGCCAGGCGCTCTACTCGACCCGGATCGCGCTCCAGACCCGCGCCCCCGAGGCCGCGAGTCGGCTGGCCGCGCTCGGCACGGTGGAAGGCGATCCCGGCCTGCTGATCGACCGCGCGAACTGGCTCCGGGCGAGCGGCCAGAGCCTCGCTGCCCGCCAGCTCATGGCGCAGCCGCACCGGCTGACGCGGCCGCCGGCCAATGCCGAGAAATGGTTCGAGTCGATGATGACGCTCGCCAAGGGCGCCGCCAACGACGCGCAATGGTCGACCGCCTACCAGATCGCCTCGCAGCTCGACGACGCCTATCCGGCCGGCACCGACGTCAGCGCCCGCCCCTATGGCGAGCGCGACCAATATACCAACCTCGCCTGGCTCGCCGGCAACGCCGCCACCAAGCTGGCGCGCCACTCGGACGCGGCGCGGATGTACGACCTTTATGGCCGGGCCGCACGCTCGTCGCAGACGCGGACCAAGGGCTTCTACTGGGCGGCGCGCTCGGCCTTCAGCGCCGGCCAGCAGGCGCAGTCCAATTCGTGGCTTCAGCAGGCGGCGGCGAACCAGGATCAGTTTTACGGCCAGCTCGCGCTGGAGCGGCTCGGGCGGCGGGTGACGGCCCCCTCCCCCTCCACCGCCACGCCTTCGCCGGCGGAGCGCTCCGCCTTCGCGGCCCGCCCCCTCGTCCAGGCGACGAGGGCGCTGGGCGACATGGGCCGCTGGAGCGATCAGTCGCTGTTCGTCCGGGCCATTGCCGAGCAGGCGGAGACGGAGAGCGAGCGAGTGCTCGCCGCCCAGTTCGGCCGCGCGATCGGCCGCCAGGATCTCGGAGTTTGGGTGGCCCGCGAAGCCCGCAACAAGGGGCATAGCTTCTACGATCCGGCCGGCTTCCCCGAAGTGACCTTGCCGCCGGCCTATTCGACCCATTGGGGTCTGGCGCACGGAATCACCCGGCAGGAGAGCTCGTTCGACCGCGCCGCCGTCAGCCATGCCGGCGCCCGCGGGCTGATGCAGCTGATGCCGGGAACCGCTCGCGAGCAGTCCGGCAAGCTCGGCCTGCCCTACGATTTCGGCCGGCTGACCTCGGATCCCGCCTACAACGTCATGCTCGGAACGAGCTATTTCGAGCGGCTGCTGAGGCAGTGGGGCGGGCATGCGCCGATGGCGGTGGCGAGCTACAATGCGGGCGCGGGCAACGTGAACAAGTGGGTGCGCGCGAACGGCGACCCGCGCGGCGGCGCCGACATCGTCACCTGGATCGAGGCCATCCCCTATTCCGAGACCCGCAACTACGTGCAGCGAGTGCTTGAAAACGCCGTCGTTTACGACGCCATCCGCGCCCAGCGCGGCGGCGGAAGGGCGAACCGGCTGTCTTATTATCTCGGCAAGAGCGGGCCGGGCTGATGGCTTGCCTCCCCATCGCAGATGGGGAGGGGGACCATGCGAAGCATGGTGAAGGGGTAGCCGACGAGACCTGCTCCAGCGACCCCTCCACCACCCTTCGGGTGGTCCCC
>DATHBY010000093.1:0-7006 GCA_035295885.1 Allosphingosinicella sp. | reverse complement strand
ACCCGCCCGGCCGCCTCGAAGTAACGAAGCAGGATCACGGTATCGGCCAGATAGGTGACGTCGACCGGGGACTTCATGTCGCCGACCAGCCCATGCTGTGCGACTGTGAGGAAGGTGCTCGTCCCCTGGCGGTTCAGGAATTGCAGAAGCTCGTGCATGTGGAGGATGAGCTGCTGCTCCTCAGGCATCGAGGCCTGGTAGCCGTTGAGGCTGTCGATGAGGATCGTCCGCACCCCGTCCGACTCGACCGCGGAACGCACCCGGTGCACGAACTCGCCGGGAGCGAGCTCGGTGGCGTCGACCTGCTCGACGCTCAGCTTGTCGCTGTCGACCATGGCCTGAAGGTCGAGCCCCAGACCTTTGGCGCGCTCGAACAGCAGCCCGATCTCCTCGTCGAAGATGAACATCCCGGCTTTTTCGCCCCGCTCGACAGCCGCGACCGCGAAGCTCAGGGTGAGCAGCGACTTGCCGGTTCCCGCGGGGCCGATAACGAGCGTGCTCGACCCGCGTTCGATACCGCCTCCGAGCAGGGAATCGAGCGCCGGCGAAGTGCTCTTCAAGGTATTGCGCTCGAAGTCGGTCCGATGCTCCAGCGAGACGAGGCGGGGAAAGACCCGCACCCCACCCGTGTCGATCACGAAATCGTGATAGCCGCCGCGATAGCGCTGACCTCGATATTTGATGACCCTGAGACGCCGCCGCTCGGCGCCATATTCGGGAGCCAGCTCCTCGAGCCGGATCACGCCGTGGGCGACGCTGTGAACGGTCTTGTCGTTCACTTCGGTGGTGAGGTCGTCGAGCATCAGCACGGTCGCGTCGTGATGCGAGAAATAATGCTTCAGGGCGAGGATCTGGCGCCGGTAGCGAAGCGAGCTCTGGGCGAGGAGCCGGATCTCGGAGAGACTGTCGAGCACGACCCTTTTGGGCTGCACCCGCTCGACCACCTCGAAGATTCGCTTGGTGCTCTCGCCCAGCTCGAGGTCGGACGAATAGAGCAGGCTCTGCTGCTGCTCGTCGTCGAGCAGGCTTTCGGGCGGCACAAGCTCGAAAATCTCGTTGGGCTCGGCGAACTCCCAGCCATGCGACAGGGCGCTCTCGCGAAGCTCGCCTTCGGTTTCCGACAAGGTGATGTAGAGCCCGCGCTCGCCCCTCGCCGCCCCTTCGAGCAGGAACTGCATGGCGATCGTGGTCTTTCCCGTGCCGGGGCTTCCTTCGAGCAGATAGACCCGCCCGCGCCTCAGCCCGCCCACCAGGATGTCGTCCAGTCCGGCGACACCCATCGCCGCTTTCGTGCCGTTCTCGTCCACCATTTCCCTCGCTTCCGCGGCCCGGAAGCGCGGGAGACAAAACATACATTGGCCGTTTCGGAGGTCAAACCTTTGCAGCCGCACCCCGAACGCACAAAAGCCGGTTCAGGTCCCGCCTGAGCGGTCGGCGAGGTCCATGAAATTGCGCGCGGCGTCGCGGTCGCGCTCGTCCTTGAAGGCCACGTCGAGGTCGGGGGCGGCGCCCAGCATATGCATCAGCGCCCACAAGGCGAAGCGGTTGCCGCGGTCCTGCTCGAGGCCGAAATCGACCTTCATCCGCTCGATCCCGGCTTCGAGCGCGGCGGGCGCTATCGCTCCGAAGTCACTGGTGCCGAAATAGCGGCGGAGCTGGTCGTCGAGATCCATCGCCCCTCCTTAGGCCGAAATGCGCGAAGCCGAAATCCGCCGCGGCCGCTCAAGGTTCGGCCGAACGGCGAGCCGTCCAGGGATCGCCCGGCCTCGCGACGTAATTGGCCCAGACGTACCGCCACGGGATCACGATGATCAGCAGCGCTCCCAGCGACGTTTCGAAGACGCTGCTTCGCATTCCCTCGTCCAGGGTGCCGTCGAGCCAGCGCGGCAGGGCGAAGGCGACAAGCCAGATCGCCTTCCATGTCAGCTCGACCAGAAGCAGCGGGATCATCTGCAGCGGATAGCGAAGCCCAAGCAGCGACAGCAGCCCGATCGTCCCGAGCAGGGCGAAGGCGACTCCGGTCATTCGCGGCAGGCCGGGACCGTGGCTGACGATCAAAGGCCAGATCGTCGCTCCGATGCCCACGGCCATCAAAAGGTACATGGCGCGCATCACCCATAGACGGGCCGGGGAAACTTCGTTCATTGCCCTTCCTCCTTATCCGGTTCGTCCGGCTGGAACTTGAGAATGTCGCCCGGCTGGCATGCCAAGGCCGAGCAGATCGCCTCGAGCGTCGAGAAGCGGATCGCCCGGGCCTTTCCGGTCTTTAGGATCGAAAGGTTGACGATGGTGATTCCGACGCGCTCGGCGAGCTCGGTAAGGGTCATCCGCCGATCGTGGAGCAGATCGTCGAGCTTGACGGCGATTCCCATGTCACACCGTCCCTTCGAGCTCGTCGCGCATCATCGCACCTTCGGCGAACACCCGTGCCAACACGAAGGTCAGCAGCACGGCGAGCCAGCCAGTGATCGAGAAGCCGGCGTCGAGTTCGAGCGGCTGTGCAGGAGTCGAAACGGCCATGCCGATCGCGGCGATGACGAGGCTGAGGAGCTGAAGAGCGAGCAGTGCCCAGGCGATCGTCTGCAGGCGCTCGGCGTTTGCGGCGATGAAGGGATCGCCCGTCCGGACCGATTCCACCAGGGCGAGCAGCCGCTTGAGCACGATATGGTTGATCGGAATGGAGACGAGGCCGAGCACGGCCACGGCGCGCAGGCCCATAATCAGCCGCTCTCCCTCCGGGGAGGCGGAAATCTTGAACGCGGCCATGATCCATTGCTCGTTGAGCGACGAGGCGAGCAGCAGGGCGAGGATGGCAGCGCCGGCCAGCCAGTTGAAGACGATGAGGAGACGCAGAGTGACGTAGGCGATCGGCAGCGCAGCCGGGTAGGAACGGGTCATCAGCTTGGCTCCAATGATGTATTGATAAACGATAATTAGTTTATCGACTCACGTCAAGCTTTTTATCGTTTACCGTTGCACGCCTGCCGGCTACTCCCCTCCGGTCACCTCGCGGGCGAATTGGGCGAGGTCCGCCAGCACCGGCGCCTGGCGGCGGAACGGGACGGCCAGCGCGGTCAGGATTCCGACATGGCCGAGGCCGGGGTAGAGCTTCAGCCGGACGTCGCCGCCGGCCGAGCTCAGCCGGGCGGCGAGCTTGCGGCTGTTGCGCGGCTTGACTCGATTGTCGTCGGCGCCGTGGAGGAGCAAGGCGGGCGGCGCGCCAGCGTCGGCATGGGCGATGGGCTGGGTCTCGGCGGGCCTTGGCCAGGCGCCGAACGCCGCGATCGTGGCCTCGTCGTCCAGCGGCAGGAAGTCGGCGGGGACGGCCAGTCCGGCGAAACCGCGTATGGCGGTCCTGTCCGGTCCCAGCAGGCCCGGGTCGAGCGCCAGCATCGCGGCATTGTAGGCGCCGGCGCTATGGCCGATCAGGACGATCCGCTCGCCGTCTCCGCCCCATTCGCCCGCCTGGCCCCGGGCCCAGCGCACCGCGGCGGCGCAGTCGCGAAGGAAATCGGGATAGCGGACCTCGGGCACCAGTCGGTAATCGGGGACGACGACGAGGAAGCCTTGTGCGGCCAGGGCGCGGGCGGCGAAGGCATAGCCCTGGCGGCGGCCGCTGTTCCAAGAGCCGCCGTAGAAGAAGAGGATCACGGGCCGCGGGCGGGCGGCGGCGGCGCGCGGAGCGTAGACGTCGAGCCTGAGCCGAGGGCCTTCCCCGTAAGGGAGGCCGTGGGCGAGCCGAGCCGACGCCCGGTCCTTCGGCATCAGGGCGTTGAAGGTGGCGAGAGGGTCGAGCATCACGGCGATGGATCCCGGCATAGCGCCGCCGCCAGGCCGGCCCATGCCCATCTCATCGAATTCAGGGCCGCGCCGGTGCCGGAAACTGAGCGGGATCCGCGAGCTTGCGGCCGAGCGCGATCATCAGGTCGGTATCCTCGGCGGCGCCGTCCAGAATCATGCCCGGGCCCGGATTGTCGGCGGCCGAATGATAGGGCCCGGCCAGGAAGGCGCCGAGCTTCTTCATGTCGGCGAAGGAGCCGTTGACCATGATCGCGGGCACTCCGGCGCGGGCCAGGGCCCAGCCGTCCTGGCGCTCGATGAAGGCGTCGGCCTCGTCGTCGCCGTCCAGAGTCCGGCCCGCCTCCGCGACGGTCCGGTCGATGAGGGCGTCGAGGGCCGCATGGCCGCGGCCCATCACCGCCACCTTCTCCCCTTTCGGGGCGATGGCGAGCGTGTCCATGTTGATCGCGGCCACGATCGAGGCCAGCGGCACGCTCGGCCTGGAGGCGAAATATTCGGCGCCGAGCAGCCCCATCTCCTCGGCCGTGGTGGCGAGGAACAGTATGTCGCGCTTCGGCCTCGGGCCCTTCCCGAAGGCCCGGGCGATCTCGAGCAGGGCGGCGATTCCGCTCGCATTGTCGACGGCGCCGTTGCAGATTCGGTCCTTTCCCTCCGGCTCGCACAGGCCGAGATGGTCCCAGTGGCTGAGGTAGAGCAGGCTCTCGCCGCCGCCGCCGGAGCCGCGGACCCGGCCGATCACGTTGCTGGTCTGGATCGTCCGGATCGCGGTGGCGACTTCGAAGCTGGCGCGAAGCCTGAGCGGCACCGGGGTGAAGGAAGGGCCCGGCACGGCGAGCAGGGCTGCGAGATCGCTGCCTGCCGCGCGCATCAGGCTTTCGGCCGCCGATTGCGAGACCGCCCCCGCGAGCGGCGCCGGCGCGTGGATGGCGAGACGTTTGCTGCCGGCCTCATAGGTGCGAAGGACGATCGGCCAGGGCAGCTCCTGGCCGATGATCCCGATGACCGCGGCGGCGCCGGCCGCGGCGACGGCTTCGACCCGCTTCGAATAAGCGGGAAAGCCGGCGGCCGCCGGGGCATCGTAGAGGATGAGGACCACCGCCCCCTTGAGGTCGGCGCCGGCGAGCTGGTCTATTCCCTTGTCCGGGATCACCGCGCCGTGGCCGGCGAATATCACCGGAGCCCGCTCGAGCGTCTCCCGGGCCGAGCGGCCGATCAGGACGATCTCGTCGCGGCTGAGCTCGATCCGCTCGCGCTTGCCGCCCCTCGCCTGCCAGACGCTGGTCTGCTCGCCGGGCCTCCGGTCGAGCACCTCGAGCGGCTGGTACCAGCTGTTGAGCGGCCCCGCCGGCTCGAGCCCGAACGCTCGCATCTGGCCGGCAATATAGGCGATCGTCTTGCGCTCGCCCTCGGTGCCGGGCTCGCGGCCCTCGAACCCGTCGCTGGCCAGCACGTCGATATGGGCGCGCAGAGCCTCGGTCGAGACCGGCTCGGCGGACAGCGCGGCGGCGGGGAGGAGGAGAGCGAGAGCGGCGAGAAGGCGAACGGGCATCCCGTGGCTTAAGGCCGGGCGAGCCGGAGTGGCAAGAGGCTGGCTTACTCTCCTCCCTGGACTCGCGCCCTCGCCAGCACCCACCGCGCCTGCTCGACGTGCATCCGCTCGATCATCTCGCCTTCGAAGCGCTCCGCCCCGCCGGTGGCGGCGGCGAGGAGGCGCCTGGCGGCCTCGACCTCGTCTTCGCTCGGGCCGAAAATGCGGTTGGCGGCGTCGACCTGTCCCGGGTGGATGAGCGACTTGCCGTCGAAGCCGAAGCTCTTCCCCTCCCCGCACTGGGCGGCGAAGCCCTCCGCGTCGTCGAGGCGGTTATAGACCCCGTCGAAGGCGGCGACACCCGCCGCCCGGGCGGCAAGCAGGATGGTCTGGAGCGCGGTGGCGAGAGCGGCTCGGCCGCCTCCGGGGCGGAGGCCGAGATCGGCGGCGAGATCGTTGGTTCCGGCGATCAGCCCCGCGGTCTCGGGCGCGATGGCGGCGGCGGCGAGGACTCCGCGCGCGGTCTCGATCATCGCGAGGACGGGCTTGCCGGTGGCCAGGGCGGCGGCCCGGGGCGCCTCTGCGCCCGAGGTCATCGGAACGATCGCATAATCGGCCCGGCTCGACCCGACCGCCGCGAGGTCGGGCTCGTGCCATGGCTCCCGCGAATTGATCCGGATCGCGCACAGGCCGCGAAAGCCGCCGGCCGCAGCCTCGACCGCGGCGGAGCGGGCGCTGTCCTTGTCCGCCGGCTTAACCGCATCCTCGAGGTCGAGGACGACCATGTCGGCGGCGAGACCCCTCGCCTTGGCGATCGCCCGCGGATTGGAGGCGGGCAGGAAGAGCAGTGATCGGCAGAGGCGCAGGTCGGTCTTCATGATCCCGATTTCGCTTGGAAGCCGCCCCGCTTGCCTACATTATGCCCCGGTTCGCAAGGGGAGGCGCGGCCGCCATGATCACCACCATCTTCTTCTTCCTTCTCGTCCTGGTCATCCTGTTCCTGTTTTCGGGAATCAAGATCGTCCGCCAAGGCTATCATTATACGATAGAATATTTCGGCCGCTTCACCGCCGTCGCCCACCCCGGGTTCAATTTCTACATGCCTTTCTTTTACCGCGTGGGGAGGAAGGTGAACATGATGGAGCAGGTGCTCGACATTCCGGGCCAGGAGATCATCACCAAGGACAACGCCATGGTCTCGACCGACGGAGTGGTCTTCTTCCAGGTGCTCGACGCGGCCAAGGCGGCCTACGAGGTCTCCGACCTCTACGTCGCCATCATGCAGCTCACCACCACCAACCTCAGGACGGTGATGGGCTCGATGGACCTCGACGAGACCCTCTCCAAGCGCGACGAGATCAACGCCCGCCTGCTCAGCGTCGTCGACCAGGCGACCGAGAGCTGGGGGGTCAAGATCACCCGGGTCGAGATCAAGGACATCCGCCCGCCCGCCGACATCGTCAACGCCATGGGCCGCCAGATGAAGGCGGAGCGCGAGAAGCGCGCCGTCATCCTCGAGGCCGAGGGCAGCCGCGCCTCCGCCATCCTCAGGGCCGAGGGCGAGAAGCAGGGCCAGATCCTCGAGGCCGAAGGGCGCCGCGAGGCCGCCTTCCGGGACGCCGAGGCCCGCGAGCGCGCCGCCGAGGCCGAGGCCAGGGCGACCCAGGTCGTCTCCGA
>DATHBY010000092.1:0-1640 GCA_035295885.1 Allosphingosinicella sp. | reverse complement strand
CGGTCCACCTTGGAGCCTGCCGTCTTGAGCACCCATTCGAGATAGGGCTCGACGAAGGTCCAGGAGCCCATGTTCTTCGGCTCCTCCTGGCACCACACCACGTCGGCCTTCTTGAAGCGGGCGAGCTCGGAGGCCACGGACTTGGCCGGGAAGGGATAGAGCTGCTCGACGCGCAGCAGACAGACATCGTCGATGCCCCGCTTCTCGCGCTCCTCCAGCAGGTCGTAATAGACCTTGCCCGTGCAGATCACCACGCGCCGGATCCTGTCGTCCTTCACCAGCTTGACGCCATCGGTGCCGCGCTGCGCGTCGTCCTGCAGCACCCGGTGGAAGGACGTGCCCTCCGAGACGGCGGCGAGGCTGGAGACGCAGCGCTTGTGGCGCAGCAGGGATTTCGGGGTCATCAGGATCAGCGGCTTGCGGAAGTCACGCTTGAGCTGACGGCGCAGGATGTGGAAGTAGTTCGACGGCGTCGAGCAATAGGCCACCTGCATGTTGTCCTCGGCGCACATCTGGAGCCAGCGCTCCAGACGGGCGGAGGAATGCTCGGGCCCCTGCCCCTCGTAGCCGTGGGGCAGAAGGCAGACGAGGCCCGACATGCGCAGCCACTTGCGCTCGCCCGACGAGATGAACTGGTCGAACACCACCTGCGCGCCGTTGGCGAAGTCGCCGAACTGCGCCTCCCACAGGGTGAGCGCGTTGGGCTCGGACAGGGTGTAGCCGTACTCGAAGCCGAGCACGGCCTCCTCCGACAGCATCGAGTTGATGACCTCGAAGCGGGCCTGGTTCTCGGCGATGTGGTTCAGGTTCGTGTAGCGCTCCTCGTTCTCCTGGTCGATGAGCACCGAGTGGCGCTGGGAGAAGGTGCCGCGCTCCACGTCCTGGCCGGAGAGGCGCACCCGGTGGCCTTCGAGCAGGAGCGAGCCGAAGGCCAGGGCCTCGGCCATGGCCCAGTCGAGCCCCTCGCCGGAGTCCAGCATCTTCTTGCGGTTGTCGAGGAAGCGCTGGATCGTGCGGTGGAGATGGAAGCCCTCCGGCACCTTGGTCAGGGCATCGCCGATCCTCTTCAGGGACTCGGTCGAGATGCCGGTCTGGCCGCGGCGGGGATCGTCGGAATCCTCGCGCACCGCCTTGAGGCCGGACCAGCGGCCGTCGAGCCAATCGGCCTTGTTGGGCTTGTAGTTGGACGCGATGTCGAACTCGGCGTCGAGCTTCGAGCGCCAGCTCGACTTCATCTCCTCAATCTCGGCCTCGGTGACGACGCCCTCGGCGACGAGCTTCTTGGAGTAGAGCTCGGTGATCGACGTGTGCGACCGGATCTCGCGGTACATGAGCGGCTGGGTGAAAGCCGGCTCGTCGCCCTCATTGTGGTCGAAGCGGCGGTAGCAGAACATGTCGATGACGACAGGCTCTTGAAAGCGCTGCCGATACTCGGTCGCGACCTTAGCGGCGAACACCACGGCTTCCGGATCGTCGCCGTTGACGTGGAAGATCGGGGCGTCGACCATCTTGGCCACGTCCGACGGATAAGGCGAGGAGCGCGAGAAGCGCGGATCGGTGGTGAAGCCGATCTGGTTGTTGATGATGAACGAGATCCAGCCGCCGGTGCGGTGACCGCGAAGCCCGGAGAGCCCGAAGCA
>DATHBY010000091.1:0-3855 GCA_035295885.1 Allosphingosinicella sp. | reverse complement strand
TCAATCCCGGTGGAGGAATAAGGTGGATGCCGGATCAAGTCCGGCATGACGAATGCCTCGCTTCCATCACAAAAGGACAAACTCTAGGGGAGAGGAGTGTTAAGGCTGCTTGCCGTCCATCGCCTCGATCGTCGCGATCATCGGCGGCTCGTTCTTCATCCCGGCCGCGACCCGCTCGACACGCTCCATCACCCTGAGCACGTTTCCGCCCGCCAGCTTCGCCAGGTCCGAGTCGCTCCAGCCGCGCCGAGCCAGCTCGGCGAGCAAGGCCGGATAGGTCTCCACGCCCTCCAGCCCCTTCGGCGCAGTGCCGCTGATGCCGTCGAAGTCGGAGCCGATGCCGACATGATCCACTCCCGCGATCCGGCGGATGTGCTCGATGTGGTCGGCGACCTCGGCGAGCGTCGCCTCCACCGCCGGGTGCGCCGCATCCCACGCGGCGAGGGCGGCGGCCCGGCGTTCGGGCTGGCCCGAATAGAGGTTCTTCACCCGCGCATCCTCCGCGTCGCGCTCGGCGGCCCGGCGGCGATAGGCCTGCGAGATGAAGCCGGGGAAGAAGTTCACCATCACCACGCCGCCATTGGCCGGCATTCGCTTCAGGACGTCGTCGGGGACGTTGCGGGCGTGGTCCATCAGCGCCCGGGCGTTCGAATGGGAGAAGATGACCGGCGCCCGGGTGGCGGCGAGCGCGTCGTGCATCGTCTTGGGCGAGACGTGGCTTAGATCGAGCATCATGCCGATGCGGTTCATCTCGCGCACGATCGCCCGTCCGAACGGGGTGAGGCCGTGATGCCTGGGGTCGTCGGTCGCCGAATCGGCCCAGTCGTTGTTCTTCGAGTGGGTGAGCGTCAGATAGCGCGCGCCCAGAAGGTAGAACTGGCGCAGGGCCGCGGGCGAGTTGCCGATCTGGTGGCCGCCCTCCACCCCGACCAGCGACGCGATCCGCCCGGTTTTCTGGATCCGGCGAATGTCGGCCGCGGTCGAGGCCATCTCGAGCCGCCGCGGATAGCGGGAGACCATCCGGTGGACGATGTCGATCTGCTCGAGGGTCACCCTTATCGCCTCGTCGCCCTTGAGGTCGGAGGGAATCCAAACCGACCAGAATTGGGCTCCGACCCCGCCTTTGCGCATCCGCGGCAGATCCGTCTGAAGCCGGGCCTCCAGTCGGGACGTATCGGAATCCAGATCGAGAGGCTTGCGCCAGAAGTCATAGGCGTCGCGTATCTCCCAGGGGAGATCGTTATGGCCGTCGATCACGGGGGTCTTCGCAAGGACGCGCTGCACCCTTTGCTCCGGGGTCTGGGCCGGGGCGGCGGCGCTTGTGGAGATCAGGGCCCCGGCGAGCAGGATCGGAAGGTGTGGCTTCATCGCTTCATCCCTTTTTTCGGCGAGCTTAGGATCAGCCGGGCTGCACTGGAAGCCTTTGCCGAACCCGTCATGCTGAACTTGTTTCAGCCTCCAGCGACGAACCTCCTCGCGGGTGGAGAACCGGATCCTGAAACAGTTCAGCGACTGTCTTTGCGGTCAAGCGCGCCATGGCTGTTGGTCCCTGACGATGGCGTTGCAGATGGTGATGAGTTTTCATGCGACGGCGATGAGCGCGACCTTCTTGGCTTTGCCGGCCTGGACGAGTTGCCGGCAGCTTCGTCTGAGGACGGGGTTGAACCGGCTTGCGACGAGGCTTGCCATGTAGAGTGCGGCTCGGACCGCGGGCCGGCCGCCGCCGATCATGGCTTTGCCGCGCCATTGTCCAGACTGTCGGGTCCAGGGGGCGACCCCGACGAGTGCGGCGATCTGCCGCCGGTCGAGGCGGCCGAGCTCGGGCAGTTCGGCGATGAGGGTCCGGGCGGATGGCCATCTGTCCCCTTCCCTGCGCAAACGGGCTCGCCAGGCGGCCCAAGGGTGACGAGGACGGTCGAAGTCCTGCACGTCCCCACCACCGCTTCTCCCTTCCCGCTCCCTTGTCGCCCCACTCAACTGCCCCTAGGCTGCCCTCCCGATGGCCAGTGAAGCTTCCTTTCCGCCGTCCCGCCTTCGCCGGACGCTCATGATCGCGCTCAAGGTCGGGTTGTACGGAAGCCTTCTCGCCCTCGTCGCCCTGGTGGTCGCGGTCGGTGTCGCGATGGGCTCTCTGCCCAGCTACCAGGAGCTGGTCAGGCGGGACGATCTCGGCCAGATGATCCGGGTCAAGGCCGCCGACGGATCGGAGCTGGTCGCGCTCGGGCCCAGCTTCGGCGAGTGGCTGAGCTACGATCAGATCCCCGACATCATGAAGGACGCGATGGTCGCGGTCGAGGACAAGCGCTTCCGCTCCCATATCGGAGTCGATCCGATCGGGCTCGCACGGGCCACCAGGGTGAGGGTGTCGAAGGGCCGCTGGACCCAGGGCGGCTCCACCATCACCCAGCAGCTGGCCCGCAACATCTTCCTCACCAACAGCCGCACCTTCGGCCGCAAGGCGCGCGAGGGCGTGCTCGCTCTGGCGCTCGAGCGGCGCTTCTCGAAGAACCAGATCCTCGAACTCTATCTGAACCGAGTCTATTTCGGCGGCGGCGCCTACGGCATAGACGCCGCCTCGCGCCGTTTCTTCGGCCATTCGGCCAAGAGCCTGACCCTTTCCGAGGCGGCGATCATCGCCGGCCTGGTCAAGGCTCCCTCCAACTATGCCCCCACGGCGGACCCGGAAGCCGCGCGCGGGCGTGCCGACGTCGTGATCCGGCTGATGCTGGAAAATGGCGACATCACCGCCGCCGCCGCCGCCACCGCGGAGCCCGCGGATGTGCAGATGGTGCCGACGCCGAAGCAGAACAGCGTCCGCTACTTCACCGACTGGGTGCTGCCGCAGCTCGACACGCTGATCGACGAGACGGTCGATCCGATCGAAGTCTGGACCACGCTCGATCCCAACATGCAGCGCCTCGCAGACCAGGTGATCAACTCGACCACCCCCGCGGGCGCGCAGGGGGCTCTGGTCGCGCTCGACCGGGACGGTTCGATCCGGGCGATGATCGGCGGCCGCGATTATGTGCGATCGCTCTACAACCGCGCCACCCAGGCGACCCGGCAGCCGGGCTCGTCGTTCAAGCTGTTCGTCTACCTCGCGGCGATCGAGGCCGGCTACAGGCCCGAATCGATGGTCTCCGACGAGCCGCTCACGATCAACGGCTGGAGTCCGCGCAACAACAACCGGAGCTTCGCCGGACAGGTGCCGGTGCGACAGGCCTTCGCCCAGTCGATCAACACCGTGTCCGTACGCCTGGCCCAGGAGGTCGGCTTCCGAACCGTCGCCGACATGGCGCAGCGCTTCGGAATCACCACTCCGGTGGTCACCCACCCCTCGATGGCGCTGGGCAGCTCGGAAGTGCGGCTGCTCGACATGACCCGCGCCTTCGCCTCGGTCGCGGCGAAAGGCAATGCCGTCGTCCCCTACGGGATCAAGCGGGTCACGACCGTGGACGGGCAGATCCTCTACCACCACCAGCCCGACGAGAACCGGGTGCTGGTGGCGCCCTGGGTGGCCGCGCAGATGACCGACCTGCTTCAGGCGGCGGTGCTGACCGGAACCGGCCGGGGCGCCCAGATCGGCCGTCCGGTGGCTGGCAAGACCGGAACGACCAGCTCCAACAAGGATGGCTGGTTCCTCGGCTTCTCGAGCGGGCTCACCACCGGAATCTGGATGGGGCGCGACGACAACAAGGCGATTCCCGGGCTCCAGGGGGGCCGGGCGCCGGCGCGGGCCTTCCACGACTTCATGGTCCGGGCGGTCGCCGGCCGCCCGGTGGAGCAATTCGAGACGGAAGTGCCGATGCCCGACTGGCAGCTTGAGCCGGGCGAGGATAGCTTCCTCGGCAATGA
>DATHBY010000090.1:0-2049 GCA_035295885.1 Allosphingosinicella sp. | reverse complement strand
TGAAGGCGCGCTGGACCATCGCGCCTCGGTCGTACTTCATGTTGTCGCGCAGATAGTCGAAGCCGAACTCGTTGTTGGTGCCGTAGGTGATGTCGGACCCATAGGCCATGCGGCGGTTATAGTCGGTCAGGTTGGGGACGATGACGCCCACGGTCATTCCGAGGAATCGGTAGATCTGGCCCATCCAGTCGGCGTCGCGGCGGGCGAGATAGTCGTTCACGGTGACGACGTGGACGCCCTTCCCTTCAAGCGCGTTCAGGTAGACGGCGAGGGTCGCCACCAGCGTCTTGCCCTCGCCGGTGCGCATCTCGGCGATCTCGCCTCGATGAAGGACGATGCCGCCGATCATCTGGACGTCGTAATGGCGCTGGCCGAGCGTGCGCCTGGCCGCCTCGCGCACGGTGGCGAAGGCTTCGGGAAGCAGCGCGTCGAGCTCCTCCCCGTCGGCCAGCCGCCGGCGGAACAGCAAGGTCTGGTTGGCGAGCTCGTCGTCCGACATCGCCGCCATGGTCGGCTCGAAGCTGTTGATCTTCTCGACGATCCTGCCGAGCGAGCGGACGTATCGGTCGTTCGACGATCCGAAAAGGGCTTTGGCGACTCCGCCGAACATATCGAAATCCTGTCATATCTAGGTGGTGCGGATGCGCGCCCCTGAGGCGCGGCGCTCCGGGGCGCCTGTCGACGAAACGGCCCGCGCGGACGCGGGGTCCCCGCTTCCCGCTACTCCAGCCGGCGCTCGTCGACGGGAGCTGCCTGAGGCGCAGCGAGCGCTGCGGCGGCGGTATCGGGCGTCGAGGCGGCCGATCGCGCGGCCAGGGTGGAAGCGCGGGGCACGGCGACGCGTGCCGCCGCCTCCGGGGTTGTGGCGCCGGCATCGAGCGCGGCGCTGGCGGCAATCGCGCTGCGCTCGACCTGGCGCGCTTCCACGGCCCGGTCGCCCGAAATCAGGCCGGTCAGGCCGGCGAGCATCGCCGAGAGGAAGAGCAGAAGTTGCAACAGCCGAATCCAGATCGGGCGCTCACCTGCGAGCGCCACGTCGCCGGGACATAGTGATTGAGGCCGCCGCAGTCCATGGGTCGCACCGGGATTGACCCCGCGGCCGGCAAAAGCCTAGCGCCGGGCCCAATGACCGAACGTCTCGAGGGAGGCTGCGCCTGCGGCGCGGTCCGCTACCGGCTCGAAAGCGAGCCGTTCGACTGCGGCTGGTGCCATTGCCGCATTTGCCAGCTCGTCTCCGGCGCCCCGGCGATGGTCTTCGCGAGCGTGCCTGCCGGCGATCTGGTCTGGACGAAGGGCGCCGACGCAGTGAGGTCGTTCAAATCCTCGAGCTTCGGCCACCGCTCCTATTGCGGCCTGTGCGGGACGCCCTTCCTGATGGAGGTCGACCACCAGCCCGAGACGGTGGATTTCAGCGTCGCCACGCTCGATGAGCCGGGCCGGCTGACCCCCGGCTTCCACATCTTCCGGGCAAGCCGAATCCCGTGGTTCGAGCCGAAGGACGATCTGCCGAGGCACGCGAAGTTCAGGCCGGGTACGCGGGGGCTGCAGGGGACCGAGCCACCGAACGCCTAGAGTTTGTCCTATTGTGATGGAAGCGAGGCATTCGTCATTCCGGACTTGATCCGGCATCCACCTTCTTCCTCCACCGGGATTGAGAAAAAGGTGGGCCCCGGATCAAGTCCGGGGTGACGATCCTGCTTCGGCAGGACAAAGTCTGGTCCTCCCTGCCAGCGAAGCTCGTGGGCAGGGGGATCACGCGAAGGGGGTGGAGGGGTAATAGCACAGGCCTGCGCCAGCTACCCTTCCACCAGGCTTCGCCTGGTCCCCCTCCCCCTCTGCGATGGGGCGGATCTTAAAGCACCTGCTCGAGCCAGCTCTGCAGCTGGGTCTTGGGCGCCGCTCCGACCTTGGTGGCTGCGGGCTCGCCGCCCTTGAACAGGATCATCGTCGGGATTCCGCGCACTCCGTAGCGGGCCGGCGCCGCGGGATTGTCGTCGATATTGAGCTTCACGACGGTGACCCGATCGGCCATCTCCGTGCTGATCTCCT
>DATHBY010000089.1:0-2359 GCA_035295885.1 Allosphingosinicella sp. | reverse complement strand
GGCCGAGTCCGCCGATCCCCCGCCGCGGTTGACGATCACGACGACCTTCAACCGCGGCGGCCCGTCATGACGGCCCGATGCAGAAGGCGCAGAGTTTGTTGCCGTCGAGATCGCGGAAATAGGCGCCGTAAAAGGCCCGGTCCCCATCCGGCCCGCGCAGCCCCGGCGCGCCCTCGTCGCTTCCGCCCAGCTCCATCGCTTTGGCGTGAAGCCGGTCCACCTTCTCGCGCGCGTCCATCGCCAGCGCCACCATCGTCCCGTTGCCCGGCTGCGCCGCCTCGCCGTTATAGGGCCTGGTGACGGCGAGGCCTGGCGAACGGGCGCCGGTCCCGTACAGGGTGAAGCCGCTCTCATCGAACTGCATCACCCGCCGGGCGCCGATCTGGGAGAGGAGATCGTCGTAAAAGGCGCGGGCGCGGTCGAGGTCGTTGGTGCCGACCGTCGCGTAGCCGATCATCGCCTCAGCCCTCCTGCGCGTCGTCGGCCGAGCATTCGCCCACTCGGCGCGCGCTCATCTTCACGCGCGTGGTCGCGCCGCCGGCGGACATCCGCATATCCGCTTCGTAGCTCTGAGCGCTGTACCGGCCGTCGACCTCCATCGTCGATTGCTCCGCGCCCGTGCCGCACGTCAGCCGGCCCTGCATCCGGCCCCCGGTTATGCGAATGCTGTTCTCGCTGCACTCCTTGGGGTCCTGGCCGGTGAACATTCCGCCCTGGGCGTCTTTCAGGTCCTTCTCGGTGAGACAGTTGCGCTTCGTCTCCTTCTGGCCCTTCATTGCTTCGGCCATCGCCGGCGGCACATTCTGGCCTTCGATCCCGAGGAATTCCGTCGTCACCTCATAGGCGCCCGGCTGCAGCGTCGCGGCCATCTCCCGGCCGTCGTCGCCTTTGGCCGCTGCACCATTGCCGCCAGCGCCGGCACTCCCGTTTCCGTTGCCTTCCCCGCTGCCGCAGGCCGCAAGGGCAAGCAGCCCCGTCAGAACCCATTGTGCCTTCATGGTCATTCCCCTTTTTGTTGATTCCTCAGCTTCCGCCCGCCGCGCCCGGCCTGAGCAGGTCGAGCACGGCCACCGTCATCGCTTCCGTGCCGAGCCGGATCGCCGGCTCGGGATCGATCTTGAACAAGGGCGAATGGTGCGACGGCACCGGCGGCCCTCCCGCTTTGGCCGCATCGAACGCCGCCTGGGGAGTTCCGCCGACCTGGAAATAGAAGCCGCGCACCCCATGCTCCGGCTGGACGAAATAGGTGAAGTCCTCCGCGCCCATGCTCTCCTGAGCGAACCCGACCACGGTCCCCGCCGGCAGCGCCTGGGTCCAGGCGGCCCGGACCCGCTGAGCGAGAGCGGGCGTGTTGCTGGTCGTCGGAGTGCCTTCCGACACCTTGACTTCCGGCAGGCGGTTCTCGGCGACGCCGTTGGCTCGTGCGATATTCTTGGCCATTCGGTCGATGGCGGTTAGCAGCTGGCGGCGCACCGCCTCGTCATTGGCCCGGACCGTGACCTGGAGGTCGGCCCGGTCCGAGATGATGTTGTGCTTGGTGCCGGAATGGAATGAGCCGACGGTAATGACGGCCGGGGACAGCGGGCCGACCTCGCGGCTGACGATCGACTGCAGGGCGGTGACGATCTGGGCTCCGATATAGACCGGGTCCTTGCCGGTATGAGGGGCGGCTCCGTGCGCCCCTACGCCGTGGACAATGATGTCGACGCTGTCGGCGGAGCTGTACATCAAGGAGTCCGAGCCGCTCACCGTGCCGGTGCGCATGCCCGAATTCACATGGAAGCCGAGCGCGTAATCGGGTTTGGGGAAGCGGGTGTAGAGGCCGTCGGCGAGCATGGCCTTGGCGCCGCCGACCCGTTCCTCGGCGGGCTGGGCGATGAAGACCACGGTCCCGCGCCACTTTTCCTTCGCCGCCGCGAGCTGGCGCGCGGTTCCGATCAGCGAGGTGATGTGGACGTCGTGCCCGCAGGCGTGCATCACCGGCATCTCGACGCCGTCTATTCCGGTCTGGCGGGCATTTGACCGGTAGGGGAGGCCGCTCTTCTCCTCCACCGGCAGCCCGTCCATGTCGGCGCGGACCAGAACCGTCGGCCCGGCGCCGTTGCGCAATATTCCGACGACCCCGGTCCCGCCCACGCCCTCCGTCACCGCGACGCCCTCGTCGCGAAGCGCCTTGGCGATGATCCTGGCGGTGCGGTTCTCCTTGAAGCTCAGCTCCGGGTTGCGGTGGAAATCGATGAACATCGCGCCGAGGCGCTTGTCGTAATCGGCCTTGATCGAGCCGGTGAGATCGGCCGCCGCCGCGGGCGCGGCGGCGAGGGTGCATGCTAGCAACAGATATTTCAGACGCATTCGGGAC
>DATHBY010000088.1:0-2359 GCA_035295885.1 Allosphingosinicella sp. | reverse complement strand
GGGCGAGCAGCTTCTTCTGCCAGCGAAGGACCAGGGCGGCAAAGGCGCGGCGGTCGCCGAGTCGGGCCGAGGCCACCAGCCACCCGTCCAGCAACTTCGGATCCGGTGCGGTCGAGACGGCCATTCCCTCCCCCCTCATGGTTCATGGCATAAGTGGCGACGGCGGAGCGAACGGTTCAATCGCCGCGGCGTGGACGGGAAACGAAGCGCGGCCTAGAGGCTTTCGCGAATGAGCGAGCCGCCTCTCATCCTCGTCGACGCCGACGCCTGCCCGGTCAAGGAGGAGATCTACAAGGTCGCCTTTCGCCATAATGCGGCGGTGAAGATCGTCAGCAACGCGCATCTTCGGGTGCCGGCGCATCCGTCGATCGAGCGGGTCGTGGTGGGCGCCCGCTTCGACGCGGCCGATGACTGGATCGCCGAGCGGGCCGGGCGCCGGACCGTGGTGGTCACCGGCGATATCCTGCTGGCCGACCGCTGCCTGAAGGCGGGCGCAGCGGTGATCGGCCCGAACGGCAGGCCCTTCACCGCCGGGTCGATCGGAGCGGCGGTGGCGACCCGGGCAATCATGGCCGATCTTCGGGCGGGGATGGACGGGCCCGGCGGCGGCCCGGCGCCGTTCGCGAAGGCCGACCGCTCGCGTTTCCTGTCGGCACTGGACGAGGCGCTGGTCCGGCTCGAGCGCGCCTGAGCAGCGTGAAGTAAATCCATGTTTCATCGGGATAAGTCCCTTTGAGCGCGGCGAGCCCTAACGCGCTTCGCCGCGCCCCGACGGGCCGAGTCGAGCCGGAAGGTCGACGAGCCGCTCCGGGGCAGGAACGGGCATGCCGCGAAGGCCGTTGCTTCGATATCCCCAAGCGCAACAGGAGATTGATCATGCGCAGCGCATTTGCCTTTGGCGGTCTTCTTGCCGCTTCCACATTGGCCTTCGCCGGGCCGGCAATCTCGCAGACAGCGAGCGGCTGGGTCGCCAACCCGGGCACGACGGTGAACGGCGGAGTCGTCACTCTCGACAGCCGAGGCCAGGCCGCCGGCACCTCCTACGAGAACCAGAATCTCAACGTCGCGGTCGAGAATGGCGATACGATCAGCTTCGAATATATGGGCCCCTGCGGCGGCGGAGCACCGCGGGTCTTCATCCAGGGCGGAGCCTTCAACACCTTCGATCCGGATCCGAACGGCACCGCCTGCGGCACCGACGCGGACGGCGACGGCTGGTTCACCGTGACCCAGACGGTCACCGGGATCACCAACGGCACCGCCGGCCACACCGGCATCGTCAACGACAACACCGCCAACCCCAGCGTCGTCCAGGTGCGCAACCTGATCATCGACGGAGTGAGGGTGAACCTGTCCAACGGCCCGGTGGCCCCGGCCAACGCCGAGCAGTGCAAGAACGGCGGCTGGCAGGCCGGAGGATTCAAGAACCAGGGTCAGTGCGTCAGCAGCTTCCAGAGCAACCGGCCCAGCAACCGCTAACGCGGTGAAAATCGTCATGCCGGACTTGATCCGGCAGCCACCCTCCTTCCTTGCACCTGCGAAAAGGAGAAGGTGGACCCCGGATCAAGTCCGGGTGACGAGGCCCAACTGGCGAACTTTCCGGGCCGTCCGCTCGCGCGGGCGGCCCTTTTCGTTGGGGAGCCGGAGTGGACTTGATCCCGCAGCGACCCTAGATGCCCGGAGCGATGAAGCGGCGGTTCCGGAAAATGCATGGGCTGGGCAACGACTTCGTCATCTTCGACTCGCGCGAGGCGCCGGTGGAGATGACGGAGGAGCTCGCTCGCTCGCTCGCCGACCGGCGGACCGGCATCGGCTGCGACCAGCTGATCGTTCTGGAGCCTTCGGACCAGGCCGACGTCCGGATGCGGATCTGGAACTCGGACGGCGGCGAGGTCGAATCCTGCGGCAATGCCGCGCGCTGCGTCGCCCTCCTGCTCGGAGGCGCCGGCTGGATCGAGACTGCGGGCGGGCTGCTCGCCGCCTCCGCTAAGGATGGGGCGGCGACGGTCGACATGGGCGAGCCGCGCTTCGGCTGGGACGAGATCCCGCTTGCCTACCCGATGGACACGGCGGCGATGCCGGTTGGCTGGGAGGAATTGCGCGACCCGTTCGCAGTCAATGTCGGCAACCCCCACATCGTCTTCTTCGTCGACGATGCCGATGATCCGGACCTCGAGCGGCTCGGCCCGCTGATCGAGAACGACCCGCTCTTCCCCGAGCGGATCAACGTCAACCTCGCCTCGATCGAGGAGGGCGCCGTCCGCCTGCGGGTCTGGGAGCGGGGCGCCGGGCTGACCCGGGCCTGCGGCACCGGCGCCTGCGCGACCGCGGTCGCGGCCGTGAGCCGAGGACTCGCCTC
>DATHBY010000087.1:0-1660 GCA_035295885.1 Allosphingosinicella sp. | reverse complement strand
GGTTGATCAGGTCAAGCGCCTGGAGAGCGGTGCCGTGGCGGTGGAGGAAAGCGGGGTCGCCGACCAGGGCGGCGCCGACCTGCTCGATATGACGGGCCGCCAGCTCGACCTCCTCGGCGACCCGAAGGTCGATCTCCCGCTCCGAACGGGCCGGGCGCGGCGGCGGCGGACGGAACAGGCCCGGGCGCCCGGCGGCAGCCTCGGTCCGCATCTCCGCCTGGAGGGCGTCGACCCGCGCCTGGTGCGGGGGTGGGACGTAATCGCGGGGCGGAACGGCGGCTTCAGGACGCATGGGAGATCTCCTGCCAAGCGCTTCAACGCTAAGCCTTTGATTTTGGTTCACTTGTTAACCATCTTCCGGCCAATGCGCGATACCGCCGCCAATTGGGGGCAGTCCCTTAGGTCAGGGACCCCGGCCGGCCGGAACCCTTCGCGCGCTCGAGCGTCCTGCCCCCCGGCGCCCTCCCTGACGCCCTGTAAGAGAGGCGCCTCCTCAGCTTCGGAGGCGCCTCTTTTCATAAGATAATTGGGAACGTGGAGGGACGCCCGGTCGTTTTCAAACCCATGACCGGCAAGGCTCACGACACGCCCGCGGAGGTCGACGCCGAGCAAGGCGACGTCATCGTCGTCGGGCCGGGCGGAATCGCTTATTCGTTCACTCCCGAGGCGGCGGAGGAAACTTCGGACCGGATGCTGTTCGGCGCGGCCAAGGCGAGGGGCCAGCAGATACGGGAGGAGGAACGGCGCAAGCCGCCCGGACAGTAACTGATTTGGATCAGAGACGCCGCCATCCGGCTCGCTACCCTCCCGCTCATGCCCCGCTATTTCTTCCATCTCTACAACGACGTGATCTCAATGGACGAGGAAGGAGTCGAGCTTCCGGACCTGGAGGCGGCGCGCGCCAACGGAATCAGGGAGGCTCGGGAGATGATGCTCGAGACGGTGGCGGAGGGGCGGATCAACCTGTCGCACCGGATCGACATCGCCGATGAAAGCGGCGCCGTCCTCGCCTCGGTCGCCTTCGGCGAGGCGGTCGCGGTCGAGGATTAGGCGCCAGCGGCGCGCTCGGGCCAGTGCCCCCATCCCTAACGCGATGTTAACCCTTTCGGGCCAGACAGTCGGGCGTAACTCGGACGCGTTGCGAAAAGGCGTGAGGATGAGCGCGGAATTCACCCAGGTGATGGTGGCGGAGAGGATCGGACTGTTCGATTCCGACGGCGGCCTCGAATCCAATTGCCGGGAGGTCGCAGCCTTGTTCGCCAACGATTCGGTCCGGGTCGCGCGCCGCTTCTGGACCCACCTGACCAGCGCTCGGGACGGGAATGACGCTTTCTCCGAAGCGGAGATGGACGAGAATGTCCGCAAGATTCTTCCCTATCTCGCTGCCAAATATACCGACGTCCGCGGCCAGGCCTGGGCCGACATGGTCGGCGGCTATGTGCTCGAGGCCCAATCGACCCACGTCTCGCTGACCACCCTGATCTCCTCGATCAGCGCCGCGGCCGAGGAAGGGCACGACATCCTGGTCGAGAAGCTGAGCGGCGATCCGGAGCGGCTCGGCCGTCTCGCCCGCTGCCTGACCCAGGCGACCCTGCTCGAGGCGGACATGTTCGCCGCCCATTTCAGCCTGCTCCGCGACCGCGCCGAGCGCGAGAGCCGC
>DATHBY010000086.1:0-12686 GCA_035295885.1 Allosphingosinicella sp. | reverse complement strand
GGCGGACAGAAGAAAGTTTCTCATCGCTGATCCTCCTGACAGACTTCGGCTAGGGAGCGGCCGGAACATCGCCGGCAGCCCTCGCCAGCCCGAGTCACTATGCGGACCGGCACAGCTCCACATCGGACGAACGTCCGATGCGCACGGGTTAAATAGCTGGTAGAAGAAACCAGCCTCGACCGGGGTGGGGGAGCAGGGATTAGTGGATCCTTCAAAGCACGAGCGAATGATTGCGAACATCTACGATGGCGCGCTGGATAATCTTCGCTGGCTCGACGCGCTGCTCGATTTGGCGGAAATGACCGGCTGCGCGCAGGCCTCGCTAGACTTTTACGACCGCTCGTCGGGGTTTCTCGTCAACGGATTCAATCCGCTCATCCCGAGCGAATCGATCGCTTCCTACCTGGCCGACTGGCGGGAGCGCTTTTCTTTCTGGAAGAGGCACGCTTTCCAGCCGGTCGGCAAGGTCACGCATTCCGACGAGGTGTTCGACGAGGACTTCTGGGCCGGCGAGTTCTACAACGAATGGTCGCGCCCTCAAAAGATGGGACGCAATGGCCGTTACGTGAATGTAGCGGCCACCGGCCGCACCTTCGGACAACTTCGCGCGTGCAAATCGCTGACGGGCGCCGACTTCGGCCGCAGGGAGGATCGTCTCTTCAAAATCGCGTCGGGCCATTTCATCCGGGCCGTCGGCATCCACCGCCGGCTCCGCGTGGCCGAGGCGCAGCAATCGGCGCCGATTGCCGGCGAAGCCCCGGTCGGCTTCCTCATCGTCGACGGGTGGGGCCGGATCCTCGCCGCGCATGAGGACACCGAGCGATGTCTTCAGGCAGCAGGGTTGATCTTGCCGCAGGTCGGCGGCGGTCGAGTCGCGATGGAGCAGCCTGGGCTCCAGCGGCTTATATCCGGCGCAGCCAGGCCTCGCCTGGATGAAGGCCCATGCGCCGGTGAAGTCGAGCATCGGGGACGCGACGGAGTCTTGCTCAGGATCACCGTCATACCAATCGTTCGGAGCACCTGGGGGGCAGACGCCTGGGTGGCTCTCGATCGCCCGGCTGCACTCGTCTGCGTGCGGCGTCCCGAAGATTCCGTCCGCGAGCGCATCTCCCGCCTGGCCGTCGCGCACGGCCTGACGGCGGCCGAGGCCGCGGTGGCCATCGAGGCCGCGAAGGGCGACGGGCGCTCCGCCGTCGCGGCGCGTCTGGGGATCAGGGAAACCACCGTGCGCAGCCACCTTAGCGCAATCTTCGGTAAGCTCGGCATCCACCGCCAGGCGGAACTGACGCGGCTGGTGTCGGGAATCTGAGGAAGTCGGCCTCGCCACCCGCCGACAGCGGCACTTCGCTATTCGGCGGGTTGCGGCGCGCTTGCCCGGAATTGCGGCCAGGCGTCGCGAGTGACCTTCAGCGAGGAGCGGAAGAAGAGGAAGGCGATGACCGCGGCGATGGCGATGTCGGGCCAGGGCGAGGCCGTGGCCGAGACGAGCACCGCCGCCGCCAGCACTCCGACATTGGCGAAGACGTCGTTGCGCGAGCATTCGAAGGTGCTCGACAGGTTCACGTCGTGGCGCCGGTAGGGCCAGAGCAGGGCGACGCAGCTCAAATTCACGACCAGGGCCATTCCGCCGAAGATCAGCATGATATCGGATTGGGGCGGCTGGCCCCAGACCATCTTGATGACGATCTGAACGATCACCCCGAAGCCGAGGGCGAGGATGAAGCCGGCCTTGGCCAGCGCCATTCCGGCTCGCCATCTGAGGCTTCGGTTGAGGGCGTAGAGGCTGATTCCGTAGACCAGCCCGTCGCCGAGCATGTCGACCGAATCCGCCATCAGCGCCGCCGAATCGGCGATGATCCCGGCGCCGAACTCGAGCACGAACATCATCAGGTTCAGCATCATCACCACGACGAGGACCCGGCGAATGTCCTTGTGAAGCGCGATCCGCTCGAGCTCGTGGCCCTTTTCGTGGCAGCAGTGGGCGCTCACTTCTGTCCAGCCTCCGCCTCGACGGTGGCTTCCAGGAAGTCCAGCAGCCAGCCCCGCTGCACTTCCTCCACGAAATCGGTAAGTTTTATCTTTTCGCTTTTAATGGGCCGACCCATACCGACGATGGTAATTGTTAATAGACCTTGCGCATTCAGGTACAGACGAAGAGACAGTCCCGTTGAAATATATTCCTGCGGTTGCGTATAAGTAATTTCAGCAGAATGGCGAACTCCAGGGAGAGTTGTTTCTTCCCGGTATCTCAGCGTCACTCCGTTAGCTTGCATCGCCCGATTGAGTTCTGCAACAACCGCTTTCAAACTGCCTTGGGTAGCGGTCCAGGTCTCCACAAGCTTTAGCACGCGCTTTCCCTTCTCCAGCTCTCGGCGACGCTTCTCTTCCGAGGCAGCCGTCCGCTGGTCGTGGGCCTGCTTCTGCTTGGCTAAAATGAGGGCCAGCCTGTCTCCGCTCATTTCACTTCCCGACCTATTCCGCGGCAGCCGGGATCGGCGAGTCGATCATCGCGCCTTCGATCTCGGCGGCCTTGGCCTCGACCAGGCGGACGATGTGGTCGACCATGTCCTCGTCGCGGACGTGGTGGTCGGTGACTCCGGAGAGATAGACCATGTGCTTGCCGTTGCCGCCGCCGGTGATCCCGATGTCGGTCTCGCGCGCCTCGCCGGGACCGTTGACGACGCAGCCGAGGACCGAAAGGGACATGGGCGTCCTTATATGCGACAGCCGGTCTTCCAGAGTCTGAACGGTGCGGATGACGTCGAAGCCCTGGCGGGCACAGCTCGGGCAGGAGACCACCCGGACTCCGCGATTGCGGATTCCGAGCGCCTTCAGGATCTCGAAGCCGGCGCGGACCTCCTCTTCCGGCTCGGCGGAGAGCGAGACCCGGATCGTGTCGCCGATTCCGAACCAGAGCAGGGAGCCGATTCCGATCGCGCTCTTCACCGTCCCGCCGCGAAGCCCTCCCGCCTCGGTGATGCCGAGGTGCAGCGGGCAGTCGACGGCGTCGGCGAGCTGCTGGTAGGCCGTGACTGCGAGGAAGACGTCGGAGGCCTTCACGGCCACCTTATATTCGCGGAAATCATGGTCCTCGAGCAGCCGGATATGATCGAGAGCGCTCTCGACCAGAGCCTCGGGGCAGGGCTCTCCATATTTCTCGAGCAGGTCGCGCTCGAGGCTTCCGGCATTGACTCCGATGCGGATGGCGCAGCCATTGGCCTTGGCAGCGTTCACCACCTCGCGCACCCGGTCGGCCGAGCCGATATTGCCGGGGTTGATGCGCAGGCAGGCGGCGCCGGCGTCGGCGGCCTCGAGGGCGCGCTTGTAGTGGAAGTGGATGTCCGCGACGATCGGCACCCGGGCGGCGCGGACGATCTGCCTGAGCGCCCGGGTCGAACCCTCGTCGGGGCAGGAGACCCGGACGATGTCCGCCCCGGCTTCCTCGCAGCGCCTGATCTGGTCGACGGTGGCCCGGACGTCCGAGGTGACAGTGTTGGTCATGGTCTGAACCGTTACCGGCGCGCCGCCGCCGACCGGCACTGAGCCGACCATGATCTGGCGGGACGGACGGCGCGCGATGTCGCGCCACGGGCGGATGCTCATCCCGCCCATATAGGCGGTTGAAAGGGCTGGCGAAAGCCGCACCGAAATGGAGGAGATGCGGCGAAGCCGTGGAGCGGCGGTGCAGAGGTGCCGGCTAGAGGTAGAAGTCCGTTGCGAAGAGGACCGCGCAGTCGGTGAAGAGGATCTCGAAATCCGCGACGCCATCGCCGGTGAAATCGCCCTGAAGCAGGATGTCGGTGCCGGCGAAGGCGTAGCGCAGCTCGCCCGCCGTTCCGGAGAAAGCGGCGGTGCCGATGAAGCTGAACGCCTGGTCCCCCGCCACCGCGCTGTTGGCGTCGATCCCCCTCAGGTCGACCTTGTCGACCCAGTTGACGAAATCGGTGATCACGTCGGCCTCCGCACCGGTCCCCGAGTCGCCGTCCGAGAAGCGGAAGAGGTCGCCGCCGGTGCCTCCGCAGAGCACGTCCGCCCCCGCGCCGCCGATCAGCAGGTCGTCGCCGGCGCCGCCGTGAAGGACGTCGTTGCCGGCTCCGCCGCGAAGCTCGTCCGCGCCCCCCTGGCCGTCCAGGATGTCGTCCCCGGCCCGGCCGACGATGATGTTGCCGACATTGCTGCCGATGAAGTTGAGAGCGGGGTCGCCGGCGCCGTTGAAGCCCAGATTCTCGACATGGTCGCTGAGCATGTAGTTGGTGAGCGTGGTGTAGACCTGGTCGGTGCCCTCGCCAGCCAGCTCGATGACGTTGTCGCCCTCATAGTCGACGAAATAGACGTCGTTGCCCTCGCCTCCGTACATGTCGTCCGAACCGGCGCCGCCGTTGAGGATGTCATGCTCGCCGCCGCCGTGGAGCTCGTCGTCGCCGTCGCCGCCGTTGAGCGTGTCGTTGCCGCCCGCACCGTACAGAATGTCGCGGCCGGTGCCGCCGTTGATCTCGTTGGCGGCCGAATTGCCGGTGCCCGTGAACATGTGGTTGGTGACGTTGGTCAGCTTCTCGACATAGGCCGGGAGCGTGTAGCTGGCGAGGTTGCGGATTCGGACCTCGTCGGTTCCGCCTCCGGCGCCCTCGATGACGAGATCGCCGGCATCGTCGACATAATAGATGTCGTTCCCGTTGCGGCCCTCCATGATGTCGGCGCCGGGACCGCCGTCGATGACGCTGGCGCCGCCGAGGGCGCGAAGGACGTCGTCATAGGCGCTGCCGGTGAGGTTCTCTATGCCGGTCAGGGTATCGTCCGCCGCTTCCCCGCCCATATTCTGGTTCCACAGGTCGACGCTCACCGCCGCCGTGTAAGCGTAGGAGACGGTGTCGATGCCGGTGCCGCCGTTCACCGTCTGGGCGCCGGCGCCCATGTAGAAGACGTTGTTGCCGGAATTGCCGGTGACCTCGATCGGACCGGAATAATGACGCAGGTCGGCATTCTCCACATTCGCAGGCAAGGTGTAGCTCGACATTCGTACCTTGACCGTGTCGGTGCCCTCGTTGGCATATTCGGTGACGACGTCGCCGGCCGAATCGACGTGGTAGACGTCGTCGCCGGTGCCGCCGATCATCGTGTCGTTGCCTTGCCAGCCGTCGAGCTCGTCATTGCCGGCCCCGCCCACCAGATAATCGTCGCCGCCGCCGCCGAAGAGCCAGTCGTTGCCGCCCCGGCCGTCGAGCCAGTCGTTGCCGGTGCCGGCATTCATGAAATTGTTCCCGTCGCTGCCCAGCAGCGTGCCCGAGCCGTTTCCGGAGTAATAGATCTGCTCGACATAGGCCGAACCGACGTCGAAATAGGAAACGTAGACGTAGACGATGTCGGTGTCGCCGTCGGCTTCGGACTCGATGATGGTATCGCCGGAATCGTCGACGTAATAAGTGTCGTTCCCGTCGCCGCCGTCCATCACATCGGCGCCGGCTTGTCCGTCGAGGGTGTCGTTGCCATCGCCGCCGAAAAGCAGATCGTTGCCGCCGCCGCCATACAGGTAATCGTGGCCCTCGAAGCCGTAAATCTCGTCGTCCGAGACGGTACCGAAGAGGCTGTCGTTGCCGATCGTGCCCGGAATGATCGCCATGGTGAACCCCCCGTCATCAACTGCGCCGCGAAAGGCGGCACAAGATTGGGAGCCTACTCCCGAAGCTTGCTGAAATCCTTCCTCGGGCGGGGTTTAGATCGGAAATGAACTAATTAGCTGGGGACATTTCCGTTGCGGCGGCCGGACGGGCCGCCTGTCGGGGCCGCCGCCGGGGCGGGCGGGCCCGAACCGGACGTTTAAAGCATGAAATCCGAGCCGGCGAGAGTCACCGCGCCGTCGAAGCGGATCTCGAAGTCCGCGACTCCGTCGCCGTTGATGTCGCCCTGCGCCCATGTGTCGACACCGTCGAAATAGGTGCGAAGCTCCCCGGCCGTGCCGGTAAAGGCGGCGCCGCCCACGAAGGTGAAGGCCTGGTTGCCGGGCGTGTTGAAGTCGGCGTCCCAGGCTCGAAGGTCGACGATGTCGACCCCGGCCTGGAAATCGGTGATCCGATCGGCGTCCGCTCCGGTGCCGCTCTCGAAATAGCCGATCTGGATGAGGTCCGCGCCGGCGCCGCCCGTATAGTTGTCCGCGCCCCCGCTGCCGATCAGATAATCGTCGCCGTCGCCGCCGATGAGCGTGTCGTTGCCGGCACCCCCGCGCAGCTCGTCAGCGCCGTCGCCGCCGCTCAGAGTGTCGTCGCTGCCGCCGCCGTAGATGATGTTGTCGAGCGAATTGCCGGTGCCGGTGAAGCTGCCCGAGCCGTTCCACTGCAAATTCTCGATCTGCGAGGGCAAGGTGTAGGTCGCGAGGTGGGAATAGACCCAGTCGACGCCCTCGCCACTGAGCTCGACGACGACGTCGCCGACATTGTCGACGACGTAGACGTCGTTGCCGTCATTACCCTCCATATAATCCGCCCCGGTGCCCCCGGACAGGACGTCGTGGCCGGCACCGCCGTAGAGGCTGTCGTCGCCGCCATTGCCGACCAGAGTGTCGTGACCGTCGCCGCCGGAGAGCGTGTCGTTGCCGGCCGCGCCGTATATGTCGTTGTTCAGATCGTTGCCGGTGCCGGTGAAGTTGCCGGTGCCGATGAAGCGCAGATGCTCGACATTGGCGGTGAGCGCATAGGCGGCGAGGGTGGTGCGCACCGTGTCGGTGCCCTCGCCGCTATTCTCGCTCACCACGTCCCCGACATCGTCGACAATGTAGGTGTCGTTGCCGGTGCCCCCGTACATCGTGTCGGCGCCGGTGCCCCCGTCGAGCGTGTCGCTGCCGCCGTTGCCGTACAGGGTGTCGTCGCCGCCCAGGCCGTTGATGGTGTCCGCACTGTTGGTGCCGTTGAGAGTGTCGTTGCCGCCCGTTCCGTTGATGATAGCCATGTCGAAGCCCCTTCGCTCATGCGCCGCGGAAGGCGGCGCGGTGCGAGGACTTTACTCTGGGGCCGAAACGAAATCTGTCCCGCAGCGGGAATCGTGTCCGAATCGAACCAATTTTACTCCTTGTCTCTGGCGGGCCGCCCGCGCGGCCGCTGCTCGGGAGGCTCCAGCTTCACCCCGCGCCGCTGGAGCGCTTCCCTCAGAAGGCATTCGATCTCCGCGTTGACGCTGCGCAGGTCGGCCGCCGCCGCCCGCTCGAGCGCAGCCCACAGAGCCGGCTCGATACGCAGCGGGAACGCCTTCTTCGGGGGCGGCGGCATGGTCCGCGCCTATTGGTAGAGGGTGCCGGTATTGACGATCGGCTGGGTGTCGCGCTCCGAGCAGAGCACCACCATCAGGTTCGAGACCATCGCCGCACGGCGCTCGTCGTCAAGCTCGACCACGTTCTTCTCGGAGAGAAGCTGGAGCGCATTCTCGACCATGGACACCGCCCCGATGACGATCTTCTGCCGAGCCGCGATCACCGCCTCGGCCTGCTGGCGGCGAAGCATCGACTGGGCAATCTCGGGAGCATAAGCGAGGTGGGTGAGGCGGCATTCGTCGATGCTGATCCCGGCGACGCCGACCCGCTCCTGGAGCTCCTCCTTGAGTTCCCGGCTGACGACGTCGGCATGGCCGCGAAGGGTGGTCTCCTGGTGCTCGATGTCGTCATAGGGATATTTGGCCGCGATCGCCCTCACCGCGCTCTCGATCTGGACGAAGACGAACTTGTTGTAATCGTCGACGTCGAACAGCGCCTGGGCGGTGTCGGTGACCCGCCACACGACGTTGGTGGCGATCTCTATCGGGTTGCCGCGAAGGTCGTTCACCTTCAGCCGCTCGGAAGTGACGTTGTGGACTCGGGTCGAGATCTTGGTCCGGGTCAGCCACGGCCAGCGCCACCTGAGGCCGGCGGTGCGGTCGCTTCCCTTATAGTCGCCGAACAGAAGCAGGGCCGCCGCCTGGTTGGGCTGGAGCAGGTAGAAGCCGGGGGCGACGAGCAACGCCGCCAGGATAGCAAAAACAACTAGCGCGAGGCCCGCTCCCCTCATCTCCTGCGCGAACAGAGCCAAGCCGATCGCAGCCGCCGCTGCCGCGGCGAGCAGGACGAGCAGCATGAGATAGCCGTTATACGCCGTGGCCGGCCGCTCCCGCGACAGCCGAAGCGCATTGAGGTCGGAAGTGCCGTGGTTGGTCGTCGTCATCATGCCCTCCTGTAATGATGATATCATAATTATATGAAGCGAGAGGGTCAAGCCGTCGTTGCGAGCGAAGCGAAGCAATCCAGTTCCGCCTGCGAGGCCCTCTGGATTGCTTCGTCGCTGCCGCGAAGCGGCAGTTTATCCTGAGCGCCGCCGCAGGCGGCGTCGAAGGGCTCCTCGCAATGACGGGGGGCAAACCTTGCCGCCCTCACCCCCCGGGGATAGGGCAGTCGTCCCGCGCGTTGCCTCTCCGAACGGAGCCCAAGCCCATGACCCAAGTCCCCTGGAAGCTCGTCGTCCACGGCGGCGCCGGAGTGATCGAGCGGGGGCAGTCGACTCCGGAGCAGGACCGGGAGATCCGCGCCTCGCTCGATCGGGCGCTCGCCGCCGGGGCCGAAATCCTCGCCGGCGGCGGAGCCGCCCTCGACGCCGTCGAGCGGGCGGCCTGCATCCTCGAGGACGACCCCAATTTCAACGCGGGCCGCGGCGCCGTCTTCACCTACCAGGGCACCAACGAGCTCGACGCGGCGGTGATGGACGGCCGAAGCCGCGACGCCGGCGCGGTTACCGGAGTGACGGCGACCAAGAACCCGGTCAGCGTCGCCCGGGCCGTCATGGAGCACAGCCCCCACGTCTTCCTCAGCCGCGAAGGCGCCGACCAGTTCTCGCGCGAGCACGGCCTCGAGCAGGTCGGGCCGGAATGGTTCTCGACCCCCGAGCGGCGGCGCCAGCTCGACATGATGCGCGCCGACGATTCGCATTATTTCGACGAGGAGCTGAAATACGGCACGGTCGGCGCCGTCGCCGTGGACACGAGCGGCCATGTCGCGGCGGCGACCTCGACCGGCGGCCTTACCGGCAAGCGCTGGGGCCGGATCGGCGACACGCCGCTGATCGGCGCCGGCACCTATGCCGACGATCGCGCCGGCGCCGTCTCGGCCACCGGGGCGGGCGAATATTTCATCCGGGCCGCCGTCGCCCACGAAGTCTGCGCCCGCATGCGGATGCTCGGCGAGAGCGCTGCGGTCGCCGCCGACAAGGTGATCGCCGACGTCGGCTCATTGGGCGGCAGCGGCGGAGTCATATTGGCCACTCCGCAGGGCGATGCCGCCTGGGCCTTCAACACGCCCGGAATGTATCGCGGCATGGCCTCGGCGGAAGGAAGCCGGGTCGCGATCTACGCGGATGAGTAGCTCGTCACCCCAGCGTAAGCTGGGGTCCCATAGGGCGAAAGACACCTGCGCCCTTCATCCGCCGGGGTCCCAGCCTATCGCTGGGGCGACCAGCCTTACTGCGGCAACACCGTCACCGCCCGGCGGTTCTGGGCCCAGGCGCTTTCATCGGAGCCGAGCGCCTCGGGGCGTTCCTTGCCGTAGCTGATCACCGTCATCCGCCCGGACGAGATGCCGCGGGCGGCGAGGTAGTTCTTGGCGGCGTTGGCTCGGCGGTCGCCGAGCGCAAGATTATAGTCGCGCGTGCCGCGCTCGTCGGCATGGCCCTCGATGGTCACGCGCACGTTCGGATAACGGCTGAGCCACGCCGCCTGGGCGTCGAGCGTTGCCCGGTCGCGGGCGTCCAGGTCATATTGGTCGGTATCGAAGAACACCCGATCGCCCTCGAGGCCGACCGAGCGGATGAAGTCCTCCCGGGAGCCCGGGCCCACCCCGCCGGAGGGGTCGGAGCCGTCGTCGATGCCGGTGGCGGTTCCGGCATCGGCGCTGTCGCCGGGCGCCGGTGGAAGCTCCTTGGGCGGCTTCTTGCTGCAGCCCGCGGTGAGCGCCAGCGCCGCCGCGAGTGCCGCGGCCTTCCAGGGAGTTGCTCTCATCGTCTCTCTCCTTCGATTCGGGAATTAGGGGAGGATCGGACCCCAGGCGGGGTCCGATCCGTCCAGCGGGGTGGGGATACGGCGCTCGTTGCGGCCGGTGAGGTCGACCTGCCACACGCTCGATCTGCCGCTACGGCCCTGGCTCGTCCGGAAGAACTGGAGGACCCGGCCGTTGGGCGACCAGCTCGGCGCCTCGTCCTGCCAGCTATTGGTCAGAAGCCGCTCGCCGGAGCCGTCGGGGCTCATCACTCCGACCCGGAAATTGCCGGCGATCCGGGTGAAGGCGATGAGGTCGCCGCGAGGGCTCCATTCCGGCGTGGCGTAGCGGCCGCCTCCGAAGGTGATCCGCCGCTGGTTGGTGCCGTCGGCGTTCATCAGGTAGAGCTGCTGGCTCCCCGAACGGTCGCTCTCGAAGACGATCCGGCCGCCGTCGGGCGAATAGCTGCCGCCGATGTCGATCCCGGGCGAGGTGGTCAGCCTCACCGGCTGCCCGCCCTGGGCGGAGACACGGTAGATGTCGGTATTGCCGTTGACCGACATCGAATAGAGGATCCAGCGGCCGTCCGGCGAGAAGCGCGGAGCGAAGGTCTGGTTGGAGCTTTCGGTGACGATGCGCTGGCGGCCGGTGCCGATGTCGTAAATGTAGATCCGCGGCCGCTTCTCGACGTAGCTCAGATAGACAATCTGCCTGTAGTCGGGCGAGAAGCGCGGGGTCAGAACCGTCGACTGGCCGTTGGTCAGGAAGCGGTGGTTGGCTCCGTCCGAGTCCATGATCGCGAGGCGCTTCACCCTCGCATTCTTGGGCCCGCTCTCGGCGATGTAGGCGATCCGGCTGTCGAAGAAGGGGCTCTCGCCCGAAAGGCGCGAATAGATGGCGTCGGCGCATTTGTGGGCGGCCCGGCGCCAGTCGCGGGGAGCGACCACATAGCCCTGGCGGGCGAGCTCGGTCTGCAGGGCGACGTCGTAGAGGTAGCAGCCGACAGTGAGCTGCCCGTCGTTGTTCGCCCGCACGAAGCCCTGGACCAGTGCCGCTGCGCCGGTGGCGCTCCAGGCGGCATAGGCGGGGGAGGTCACTTCCCCGAACGGCACGGCGCGGATGCCGCCGGGGCCGACCGGCCGGAACAGGCCGCTGCCGCGAAGGTCGGCGGCGACGACCTCGGCGATCTGCCGGCCCAGCCCCTCGGTGCTTCCCGCCGGAGTGTCGGTGGACTGCGGCGTGGGCATGACCGGCACGGCGATAACGAGGTCGTCCCCGCTCTCGTCGGTGACGTCGACGCTGAGCTGGGCGGCAGCGGGCGTTGCGAAAGCGAGGAGGAAGAGCGGGAACAGGCGCTTCATCATTGCGAGAGCCTCTTGTCGAAGGTGACGCGGAGCGACTTCCACGAATCGTAATATTGGGCGGGAAGCTTGAAAGGAGCGGCGAGCCGGACCGCGCGCTCGGCCTGCTCGCGGTGGAGCGGGACCTGGGGGCGGTTGCTCGCGGTCTGGCCGGTGGTGCCGACGATGTCGATATCGGTCACCCGTCCGTCCTGGGCGAGCGAGATGACGACCTCGGTTCGCAGCTGCTCGGCATCGGCGCCGGTCGGCGCCTTCCAGTGCGGCTTGAGCTGGCGACGGACCTCGGCGCCGAGCGAGGCCTGAACGGCGGTGCCGGTCGCCGCGGCGGGCGGATTGGTCGCCTGGCTCGGATTCGCGCGATCGCTGAGCCCGGCGACGACGCTGCTCAGGCCCGAGGCGTTGCGCCTGGAGGTGGCCGGCGTCGGCGGGGCCGGGGACGCCTTGGGCGGAGCCGGGGAGGCCTTGGGAGTTGCGGGTCGAGGCTGGGCCATGGGTCCGGGTGCCGGCTTGGGGGCAGGCACCGGCTTGGGCGCCGGCGTCACGGCACGCGGCTGCGGCTGGGGCTGGGGTTGCGGCGCGGGGACCTGCTGGACCTCGGGAGGAGCCGGCATCGCGGGCACGGGCGGCCCGTTCTCCGGCCCGGCAAGCGGCGCAGGCTCAACCGCCGAGGGGGTCGGAGCGGTGGTTTCGAGGCCGACCTCCTCGACGAAGGCGACTTCGATCGGGGCGCTCTTCGGCACCGGCAGCCGAGTGGTGGCGACTCCGAAGGTGAGCGCGGCGAGGATGGCGAGGTGGCCCGCCGTCGCGACCCCGAGGCCGGTGGCTTCCGCCCGGTCCATCAGCGCTCGCGCCCCTGGGTGCTGACCAGGGCGACCTTCCTGAGACCGGCGGCATTGATCTCGCCCATCACCGCCATGACCCGCCCGTAATCGAGCGCCCGGTCGGCTCGAAGGAAGATTCGGGGGCCGCCGGGCTCGCCCGGGGCGGCGGCGATGGCGGCGAGACGCCGGCCGAGCTCGGCGGGGGCCACGGGCTGGTCGTCCACGTAGAGGGCGCCGTCCGCCTCGAGCGAGATCTGGACCGGCTTGCGCTCCTGGTCGAGAGCGCCCGCCTTGCTGTCGGGCAGGTCAACCGGAACCCCGGCGACGAGCAGGGGGGCGGTGACCATGAAGATGATCAGCAGGACGAGCATCACATCGACCATCGGGGTGACGTTGATCTCCGCCATCGGCGAGCGCCGGGCGCGGCGGTGGCCGCCGAGGATGGGGCCCATGGCCATCGTTAAAATCCTCCCCTGCTTTTGCAGGGGAGGGTGACCGCGCGATGCGCGGTGGAGGGGCCTTGCC
>DATHBY010000085.1:0-3808 GCA_035295885.1 Allosphingosinicella sp. | reverse complement strand
GGGAGCGGAAATTCGCAACCGCTCATCCTGAGTAGGAACTGAGCGAAGGCGAAGGTCCGTATCGAAGGACAAGGAAAAGCAGTTGTTTACCCCTCGCTGCTAGGAGGGGCGGCGCAGAACAGCCGGGGGCAACGACCGTCGCATGACCGACATGATGAACTTCAAGACCGTCTCCATCGCCGACGAGGCGGAGGAATTCGCCCCCACCATCCGGCCGCGCATCCCCCAGCCGGTGCGCCATAGCCCGATCGGCAAGGTGGTCGAGATACGCGGCGGCGGCGGCTCGATCGAGCTCGAAGCCTCGCGCGTCGCCGAGATCGCCAGCGACCCGGACCCGAGCATCGCCTTGTCGGGACAGGTCGGCGGCCACGTCAAGCTCGAGGCGGGGAGCCGGTGGCTGCTCGCCAACGTACGCAGCCTGAAGCTTCGCGACGGCGAAGCCGGAATGGTCGTCGCCGACATCGATTTCCTCGGCGAAGGCGAGGAGCATGAGCAGTCCGGCAAGCTGATCAACTTCCGCCGCGGAATCACCGGCTACCCGCCGCCGGGCGCCAAGGTCTTCCCGGTCTCCGGCGACGACATGAAGCAGATGTTCGCCGCGGACGAGCGCGCCCATATCGAGATCGGAACCGTCTACCCGACCAAGGACGTGCGCGGCGCCCTCTATGTCGATGCCCTGCTCGGCAAGCATTTCGCACTGCTCGGCTCGACCGGCACCGGCAAATCGACCTCGGCGGCCTTGATCATGCACCGCATCTGCGACCTGTCGCCCGAAGGTCACATCGTCATGATCGACCCGCACGGCGAATATTCGGCGGCGTTCAAGAGCGTCGGCGAGCTGTTCAACGTCGAGAATCTCGCAATGCCCTATTGGCTGATGAACTTCGAGGAGCATTGCGAGGTCTTCATCACCTCCGCAGGCGCGGAGCGGCAGCGCGATCAGGACATACTTGCCAAATGCCTGCTTGCGGCGCGCGCCAAGAACCGCGCCGCCGAGGGCATGACCAAGCTCACCGTCGATTCGCCGATCCCCTACGCTCTTTCGGACCTCGCCGGCGCGATCAACAGCGAGATGGGTCTCCTCAACAAGGCGACCGACACCGCGCCCTACATGCGCCTCAAGACCAAGATCGACGAGCTGAAGGCCGATCCGCGCTACCATTTCATGTTCTCGGGGATGCTGATCGCGGATTCGATGACCAACTTCATCGGCAAGATCTTCCGCCTCCCCGCCAAGGGCAAGCCGATCTCCATCGTCGACGTCTCGGGAGTCCCGTCCGACATCGTCTCGGTGGTGGTGGCGGTGCTGTCCCGCCTGGTCTTCGATTACGCCATCTGGTCGAGGAACGAGGTTCCGCGCCCCGTCCTCCTCGTCTGCGAGGAGGCTCACCGCTACATCCCCTCGGACAAGACCGGCGGCGGCCAGGCGGTGCGCAAGATCCTGGAGCGGATCGCGAAGGAAGGCCGCAAATACGGGGTCTCGCTCGGCCTGATCACCCAGCGGCCCTCCGACCTCGCCGAGGGCGTGCTCTCGCAATGCGGCACCATTATCGCGATGCGCCTCAACAACGAGCGCGACCAGCATTTCGTCAAGTCGGCAATGCCGGAAGGCGCGCGCGGCTTCCTCGACGTCATCCCGGCCCTCAGGAACCGCGAGTGCATCGTCTGCGGCGAGGGCGTCTCGATCCCGATCCGGGTCTCGTTCGACGACCTGGAGCGCGATCGCCGGCCGGCCTCCTCCGACCCGCTCTTCTCCGAGCTGTGGCGCCAGACCGGCGACGAGGAGGCGATGGTCGCCCGGGTCGTCAAGAGGTGGCGAAGCCAGGGGCGCTGACCCTCGGCGCTCATTTCCTGAAGGAAAGCGCCGGATGCTCGGAATGCAGGCCTGCGCATTGCACTCGGTCAGGCTCTTTCCCCCGCCGGTCGGCCGTCTCGGCACCGTGTTTTCGAGGAAGGCGCGAAGGCGCAACGCAGAAAGGAAGGATACCCCCCTTCGCGGGAGGGCGGCCTAGGCCCGGGGCTTCTTCCTGGCCTCGGTCTCGGCCATCCGCGCCGCGCCCGGCTTCACCGCCAGCAGAGTCTTCAGCCGGGCCTGGAAGGCCGCGAGATCCTCGCCGTCGAGCTGGGCGCGGCTGACGAACTTGACGGCGGCGGGGTTGATCGGGACCCCGTTCTTCAGGAGCTCGTAATGGAGGTGCGGCCCGGTCGAGAGGCCGGTGGAGCCGACATAGCCGATCACCTGGCCCTGGCGGACGCTGCTGCCGGCGCGGGCGACGATCCGGCTCATGTGCGAATAGCTGGTGACGAGCCCGTCCGAATGGGCGATCCGCACCTGGTTGCCATAGCCGCCGGCCCAGCCCGCGGCGGCGACCCGCCCGTCGGTGGCGGCGAGGATCGGAGTGCCGTACCCGGCGCGGAAATCCACGCCCTTGTGCATCCGCGAATAGCCCAGGATCGGATGGCGGCGCATTCCGAAATTGGAGGAGACGGTGCCGGGCACCGGCCGCTGAAGCATTCCGCTCTCGCGGCCCACTCCGGAGGCCTCGTACCATTCGGCGCGGCCGCCCTGCTCCCACTGCATGAGCTTCAGGTCCTTGCCGGACCCGCGATCGAGGCCGGCATAAAGGAGGCGCCCGGTCTCGGATTCGCCGGTGGCGGCGCGGCGATGCTCGAGGATGATGTCGAAGCGGTCGTCTGGAGTCAGGCCCGAGATGCTGGTCTGGCTGGCGACGGCGCGGATATAGGCCTCGACCGCCTTGGCCGGAGCGCCGGCGGCGCGGGCGGAGCGGTAGAGGCTCGAGCCGACATAGCCCTGGATTCGCAAAGGCGTCGAGTCGACCGAAATGGGAGTGCGGGTGAGGGCGAGCTTGCCGCCCGCGCGCTTCAGCGACAGCTTGAGATCGAAGCGGGCGCGCAGCGAAAGGGCGCTGAGCGGCCGGGCGACGGTGCGGTCGGGGCGGCGGCCGAGAACGATGTTCATCGACGTGCCGGGCCTGAGCTGGTCGAGCGGGACCGCGGCGTTGACCAGCCTGGCGACCTCGTCCGCTTCCTTCTGTGCGACTCCGGCCCGCTCGAGGGCGCGAACGAAGCCGTCGCCTTCGCCGATCGTCGCGACCATCTCGACCGTCGGCCGCTCGGGCCGGTCGAGCAGGGGCTCGACGGCGTCGGTCGGAGCCATCCGGCGGCCGGTATCGGCCCCCAGCGCGAGCGGCGAGATTGCGAGCGAGCGGGACTGGGCGAATTGCGCGTCGGACAGCGGCTTGGCCGAGGCGGCGGGGATCGGGTCGAAGCCCGGGGCGAGCCACAAGGCGATTCCGCACAAGGCGGTGCAGGTGAAGACTCCGCGAAACCAGGTGCGCGAGCCGATGCGGGAGCCCAGATCGACAACGAGATCGAAATCGCGCCGCGGCGGCGGCGCGGCCCGGCTTCCGAAGCCGCGCGGGCGGAGCGGCGAATCGAAGGCGAGCGCGGCGGCTCCGCCGCCGGCACCGGGCCTGATCTGGTTGAACTGGTACAAGGCGGAAAGCCCCCGCGACCCGTGAAACACCCCCCGGCCGCGGAGCGCGGTCAGGTGGCAAGACTGTGGCGAAACGGGGTTAAAGTCCAGTAAACCCGGGGGATATCGGCGGCGGCTTGCGGTGAAGCGTGCGGCGCGAGCCGCTGAAGCGTGCAGGTGTTCTGGAACTCTGGCATCGTCGTCATGCCGGCGAAGGCCGGCATCCATGAACATGGGCGCAACCGAACGTTCGTAGACGTCAGTGTTGATGGATTCCGGCCTTCGCCGGAATGACGGGTCACAATCCAAGTC
>DATHBY010000084.1:0-5041 GCA_035295885.1 Allosphingosinicella sp. | reverse complement strand
CCCGGTGGAGGAAGAAGGTGGATGCCGGATCAAGTCCAGCATGACGAATGCCAGAAATAGAGGGCGGCTATGGCCGCGGGCACGATGATCTCGGTCCTGTAAATATCTTCGCTCGACCGTTCGAGCTTTGCCCGCAACGCTGAATGTTCCTCCATGGCAAAGTCTCGCCCGGAGATCCGCTGCGGCGCCGACGCGCCGGCTCGGGCGCGGGGCGTGTCGTACGGCCTCTTCGGTGGGCGGCTCATTTCCTCCCGAACAGTTTCTCGATGTCGCCGTGCGCGAGCTTCACCCAGGTCGGGCGGCCGTGGTTGCACTGGCCGCTGTGGGGAGTGACCTCCATCTCGCGCAGGAGGGCGTTCATCTCGGCCACCGAGAGTATCCGCCCCGCCCGGACCGAGCCGTGACAGGCCATGGTGGCGGCGACGTGGTCGAGCTTTTCCTTGAGAGCGAGGGCGTCGTCGAAGGCGGCGAGCTCGTCGGCGAGATCGGTGACGAGGCCCTTGACGTCGCCATTGCCGAGGATGGCGGGAGTGGCCCGGACGAGCACGGCCCGGGCGCCGAAGCGCTCCAGCTCGAGGCCCATCTCGGTGAGCTCGGCGGAGCGCGCCTCGAGCCGGTCGCAGGCGGGCTCCTCGAGCTCGACGACCTCGGGGAGGAGCAGGGCCTGGCGGGCGACTCCGCCGTCGGCCATCGCCCGGCGCATCCGCTCCAGCACAAGCCGCTCGTGGGCGGCATGCTGGTCAACGAGGATGAGGCCGTCCTCGGCCTCGGCGACGATATAGGTGGCGGCGACCTGGCCCCGGGCGACTCCGAGCGGGAAGGAGCGGGCTTCGGGCGGCCGAGCGAAGGCGGATTCGCCGCGAGCGGCGGGTTCGAACGCGGATCGGGATTCGCGCAGGCTCGTCCCCTCTCCCCAGCGGGGAGAGGGATAGGGTGAGGGGGAGCCCACGTATGAGGACTGGCGCTGGTCGTAGAGCCTTCCCTGGTGACTCAGAGCCCCCTCACCCCAGCCCTCTCCCCCCTGGGGAGAGGGGGAGGATTGCCAGGGCACGTCCACCGCTGGCCGCTGGACGCTCCTGAACCCTGCGGAATCCAGCGCATTCCTCAGCCCGCCGACGATCAGGCCCCTGATTCCCGCCGGGTCGCGGAAGCGGACCTCGGTCTTGGCGGGGTGGACGTTGACGTCGACCTCCTCGCCGGGAAGGTCGATGAACAAGGCGACGACGGGATGGCGGTCGCGGGCGAGAAGGTCCTGATAGGCGGCTCGGACGGCGCCGATCAGGAGGCGGTCCTTCACCGGGCGCCCGTTGACGAACAGATATTGGTGGTCGGCGACTCCGCGGTTGAACGTCGGAAGGCCGGCTACTCCGCCGAGGCGTGCCGGGCCGCGGTCATAGTCGATGGCGACGCTGTTCTCGTGGAGGGCGCGGTCGGTCAGGGCCGCCACCCGGGCCGGACGGTCCTCGCCGGGCTGGACGGCAAGGGTGCGGCGGCCGTCATGCTCGAGGGTGAAGCCGATGTCGGGGCGGGCCATTGCAAGCCGCTTCACGACGTCGAGGCAGGCGGCATATTCGGAGCGCTCCGAGCGAAGGAACTTGCGGCGTGCCGGGACCAGCGCGAACAATTGCTCGACCCGGATCCGGGTGCCGGGCGGAAGAGCGACGGGCCCCTCCCCCTCGAGCCGGCCGTTGTCGACGATTCGCGACCAGCCGTCGAAGCCCCGCACCCGGCTCTCGACCGCGAGGCGGGCGACGCTGGCGATCGAGGGAAGTGCCTCGCCGCGGAAGCCCAGGGTGGTGACCGCTTGGATCTCCTCGCCGGGGAGCTTCGAGGTGGCGTGGCGCTCGAGCGCGAGTGCGATGTCCGCCGGGCTCATCCCGCAGCCGTCGTCGGCGACCTCGATCCGGCCGGTGCCGCCGCCGCCGAGCGAGATCGCGATCCTCGTCGCACCGGCGTCGATCGCGTTCTCGACCAGCTCCTTCAACGCGCTGGCCGGTCTTTCCACCACTTCGCCCGCCGCGATGCGGTTGACCAGATGCTCGGGAAGGCGGCGTATTGACATAGGTCCGATCTCTAGACCAACCCGGAACGTCCCGCGACAGGTTGTTAACTGCTTGTGGCGCTTGATGCGGGGTGATCCTATAGAGGCACTGCCGGCCCGGGTGCGCGACTTCGTCACCCGGTCCCTCAGGAAGCGAGACCCGACACGATGTCCCTTTTGCGTTTCTTCAAGTTCCCCTCCCACGACATGGCCATCGACCTCGGCACGGCGAACACCGTCGTCTACGTCCGCGGCCGCGGAGTGGTTCTGAACGAGCCTTCGGTGGTCGCGATCGAGACGATCAACGGGGTGAAGCGCGTGAAGGCGGTGGGCGACGACGCCAAGATGATGATGGGCAAGACCCCCGACCAGATCGAGGCGATCCGCCCTCTGCGGGACGGGGTGATCGCCGACATCGACGTCGCCGAGCAGATGATCAAGCACTTCATCCAGAAGGTCCACGGCAAGCGCCGCTTCCCGCGCTGGCCGGAGATCGTGATCTGCGTGCCCTCCGGCTCCACCTCGGTCGAGCGACGCGCCATCCGCGACGCGGCGTCCAACGCAGGCGCTTCGCAGGTGTGGCTGATCGAGGAGCCGATGGCGGCCGCGATCGGAGCCGACATGCCGGTCACCGAGCCGATCGGCTCGATGGTCGTGGATATCGGCGGCGGCACGACGGAGGTGGCGGTGCTGTCGCTTCGAGGCCTCGCCTACACGACCTCGGTCCGCGTCGGCGGCGACAAGATGGACGAGGCGATCTCCTCCTACGTCCGGCGCAACCACAACCTACTCATCGGCGAGGCGACGGCCGAGCGCATCAAGAAGCAGGTCGGGATCGCCAAGCCGCCCGCCGACGGCGACGGCCTCTCGGTCCACATCAAGGGCCGCGACCTGGTCAACGGGGTGCCTAAGGAGATCACGATCAACCAGAGGCAGATCGCCGAGGCCCTGTCCGAGCCGGTCGGGACGATCGTCGAGGGAGTCAGGATCGCTCTCGAGAACACCGCTCCGGAGCTCGCCGCCGACATCGTCGACCAGGGCATCGTCCTGACCGGCGGCGGCGCCCTGCTCCAGGGACTGGACGAGGTGCTGCGCGACGAGACCGGGCTGCCGGTGACGGTCGCCGACGATCCGCTCACCTGCGTCGCCATCGGCACCGGCCGGGCGCTCGAGGAGGAAATCTTCCGCGGCGTTCTGCTGACCGCCTGAGCGCTGACCTGAGGGGAGGTCGCTCGATGTCCATGCCTTCCCCGTCATGCCAGCGAAAGCTGGCATCCACGCTTCCGCCGAGCCTTTCCGAAGGCCCGGCATGGACCCCAGCCTTCGCTGGGGTGACGGAGTAGCGAAATGGCGCCGCCATCGACCCGACGGCCCGGCTTCTCCCGGCGGGCGCAATATGGGCTGTTCCTGTCCTATGTCCTGGCCGTCGGCGGAGTGCTGTTCGCCGGGCTTCTGCTCGTCATCGCAATCGTCGATCCGAGCGGGTTCAATGCGCTCAAGGGCGTCGCGCTCGACGTGACCAGCCCGGTGTCGTCGGCCGGGCGGGGAGTCGCCCGATTCTTCGGCGGAATCCAAGATTCGGTCGGCAATTACGTTCAGGCGGGCGCCCAGAATGCGGAGCTGAAGCGGCGGCTGCAGGAGTCGAGGCGCAAGCTGATCGAGGCTCAGGCGACCGAGCTCGAGAACAAGAGGCTGAAGGCCCTGCTGGGGCTCACCCGCGAGACCGAGAATCCGGTCGCGATCACCCGAATCGTCGGCTCCTCCTTCGCCTCCGTACGCCGCCTCGCCACCCTTTCCGCCGGAGCTTCGGCCGGGGTCCAGCCGGGGCAGCCGGTGCGCTCGGCCGACGGCCTCGTCGGCCGGGTGATCGAGACCGGACGCTGGGCGAGCCGCGTCCTGCTCGTCGGCGACAGCGCAAGCAACGTGCCCGTCAGGCTGGTCCGCGACGGAACCGCCGCGATCGCCAGCGGCCATGGCGACGGCACGATCGATCTCAAGACCCTGGAGCTGGGCGAGAACCCGTTCCGCCGAGGCGACGTGCTGGTCACCTCGGGTGTCGGCGGAGTCTATCCGCCCGATATCCCGGTCGCGGTGGTGGTGGCGGTGCAGGGGGACCGGACGGTCGCGAAGCCGCTCGCCGACCCCTCCAAGGTCGAATATGCGGTGGTTCTGAGGAGCTACCAGCCGCTCGCCGATACGCCGCTCTCCGAGCCGACCGAGAAGGCGCTGAGGGGGGCGGGGCAGTGAGCCGGATCGCCGGGACCAGCCGCGACGTCGTGCTGCTCGGCTTTCGCCGGCGGTGGGTGCCGATCCTGAGCACCCTCGCAGCCGCCCTGCTCGCCCTTTTCCCTTATGTCGCGGACTGGCCGATCGTTCCCGATTTCGCCTATCTCGTGCTGATCGCCTGGCGGCTGCTCAGGCCGGAAATGTGGCAGGCGCACATGGCGCTGCCGCTCGGCCTGTTCAACGACCTCGTCGCGGGCCACCCCGTCGGGCAGTCGATGGCACTCTGGACCCTGACCTTCCTGATCCTCGACATCGTCGACAGCCGCGTCGGCTGGCGCGATTACTGGCTGGACTGGCTGTTCGCCGCGGCCGCCATCCTCTTCTACACCGCGGGCGGCTGGTACGTGGCCCGGCAGATGGGCGCAGGGGCGCCCTTCCCGGTGCTTCTGCCGCAGCTCGGGCTGTCGATCTTCGCCTATCCGCTGGTGGCACGGCTGGTCGTGGCCCTCGACCGTTGGCGGCTGCAGCGATGAAGAGGCGCAACCGCCCCGTCGTCACCGAGAGCAGCCAGCTCTTCACCTTCACCCGGAGGGCGATGGTGCTGGGCGGCTTCCAGGGGCTGCTCGGAGCGGCGCTGGCCGGGCGGATGGCGTGGATTTCGATCGCCGAGAACGAGCGCTACCAGCTCGCGTCCGAGAGCAACCGGGTGCAGCTCCGGCTGATCCCGCCGAGGCGGGGCTGGATCGTCGACCGGGCCGGCCAGCCGATCGCGAT
>DATHBY010000083.1:0-5216 GCA_035295885.1 Allosphingosinicella sp. | reverse complement strand
AAGAAGCCGGCCCTCTACCTGGCCGGGGTGCCGGTCACCGGCGAGGAGGGCCGCAGGCACAATCTGAACGGCGTCAGCACGGTGGTCACCCTTGTCGTCGTCGTCGCGGCCGTGGTCGGGGGCTATTATATCTGGAGGGCGATCGACGATTCCGGCGAGGAATAGTCTCGGTCGTCATTGCGAGCGAAGCGAAGCAATCCAGCGCAGCCTCAAGCCCGCTGGATTGCTTCGTCGCTGCGCTCCTCGCAATGACGGGGTTTCATAAATCCGGCAGCACCTGGCTGGCCTCGCCCCAGCCCTGGAGCGACCGGCCGGAGGCGCGCTCGAGGAGCCGGGCTCCGTCGCGTACGGTGAAGGGGGCGCCGGACTCCAGATCCTCGAGCTCATCCCAGCTGATCGGCGCCGCCACCGGCGCTCGCTCCCGGGCTCGGGCTGAATAAGGCAGGATCGCGGTCGCTCCGCGCTGGTTGCGCAGATAGTCGAGGAATATGCGGCCCTTGCGGCGCGCCTTGGCGAGGTTGGCAGTGAATCGCTCGGGCTCGGCCGTGGCCAGAGCTACGGCGAAGCGCTGGGCGAAATCCTTGACCTCGGGCCATTCCGCCTCGGGCGTCAGCGGAACGACGACGTGCAGGCCCTTGCCGCCCGTCGTCATCGGGAAGCTTTGCAGGCCCATGTCGGCGAGGTGGCGATGGATGTCGCGGGCGGTGCGCTTCACCTCATTGAAGCCGAGCCCCTCGTCGGGATCGATGTCGAAGACGAGGCGATCCGGCTTCTCGACCTCCGCGACCGGGGAGCCCCAGCCGTGGAACTCGATCGTTCCCATCTGGGTGCAGGCGACGATTCCGGCGGTGTCCTCGACATAGACATAATCCTCGATCTGCCCCTTCTTCTCCTCGATCGGGATCTGGTGGACTTGGGGGCCGAAGCTGCCGGTATTGTGCTTCTGGAAGAAGCATTTGCGGGCGCGTCCCTGCGGGCAGCGGACCAGGCTCAGCGGGCGGTTCGCGGCCCATTCCATCATCATCGGGCCGATCGTCCGGTAATAATCGACCAGCTCGCCCTTGGTGACTCCGGAGTCGGGGAACAGCACCCGATCGCGGTTGCTGATTCTGACGTCGTCCGTGGCGGCTGGAGCGGCGCGCTCCACCGGCTCGGGCGTCTCTTCGATCACCTCCGCCGCCTTCTTGTCCGAGCGCAGGCCGAGGAAGCTGGCGTGGCGGACGACGCCCTCGGCGGTGAACTCGGCGAAGGCGACTTCGGCGACGAGCTTCGGCTTCAGCCAATGGGCGCCGCGCGCCTCGGCCCTCGGCACCGGCGCCGCGGGCTTGGCGGCGGAGATTCGCCCGAAACGCTCGAGCAGATCGTGCTGGACCTGGTTGGAAAAGCCCGTGCCGACCTTGCCCGCGTAACGCAGCTTGCCGTCCTCGTGGACTCCGAGCAGCAGGGCGCGGAAGCCTCGGCCCTTCTTGTCGCTTTCGGACCAGCCGAGGATGACGAATTCCTGGCGGTAGGTGCATTTGATCTTGAGCCAGCTCTTGGTCCGGCCGCTTCGATAGGGGGCGTCGGCGCGCTTGGAGATGATTCCTTCCTGGCCGGCCTCGCACATCGCATCGAACAGTTTCTCGCCATGGCCGACGATATGCTCGGCGTAGATGAGGGTCGGCGGCAGGCCGTCGCCGACCAGAGACGCGAGCCGGCCCTTGCGCTCGATCGTGGGCAGGCGGGTGAGGTCCTCGCCGTCGATCTCCAGAGCGTCGAACAGGAAGAGGGTCAGGCCTCGGCCCCCCTCGCTGATCGCCTGCTGGAGCGCCGAAAAGCCGGTATTGCCCTTCTCGTCGAGGGCGACGATCTCGCCGTCGAGCAGGGCCGAGCCGACCTCCAGCCGCGCCGCCGCCTCGGCGATCTCCGGGAACTTGTCGGACCAGTCGAGACCGGAGCGCGTATAGACCCTGGCCTTGCCGCCGCCGATTCCGAGCAGGCAGCGATAGCCGTCATATTTCATCTCGTGGATCCAGCCGGAGCCGGAGGGGACGTGGTCGACGAGGGTGGCCTTCTGGGGCTCGCGGAAGGGGAGGAGCTTTCCAGCCCTTCAGCTCCTTCGCCTTCTTCCCGGCGGCGATCTCCTGCATGCTTCGGCCGGTCTTGATGCTCGTCAGATACTTCTCCGTCAGCCCCATCGAGCCTCCGGCATGCTCGTCCGTAACCTTCTTCAGCATCCAGTTCTCGGCCCGCTCGCCCGGGCGCCCCTTGAGCCGGAACATCACCCACTCGCCCTTCATCCGGTGCCCTTCGAGGGTGAAGTGGAGATGGCCTTCCTCGATCGTCTTGCGCGGATCCTTGTCCGGATGCGGTATCCACCGGCCCCAATCCCAGAGCATGACCGTGCCGCCGCCATATTCGCCCTTGGGTATGGTGCCCTCGAAGCTGGCATAGCCCATCGGATGGTCTTCGGTCCGCACCGCGAGATGCCGATCCGCCGGGTTGAGGCTTGGGCCCTTGGGGACCGCCCAGCTCTTCATGACCCCGTCCATCTCCAGCCGGAGGTCGTAATGGAGGCGCGTGGCGTCGTGCTTCTGGACCATGAACAGGGCAGGGGCGTTGGGCCCCCGGGCAGGCGCGACCTCGCCCCGCGGCTCCGCGGTCTTCGCGAAGTCGCGCTTCTTGTTGTAGGTCTCGAGCGGGTCGGCGGGTTTCTTGCGCAGGGCCATCAATCCTCCCTGCCGGCGCGGCCGGTGGGGAGGGAGACCATGCGAAGCACGGTGGAGGGGTAGAGGTCGCCGACGCCGGCGGTTCTCGTGCGAACCTCAGGCATCACGGCAGCTACCCCTCCACCACCCTTCGGGCGGTCCCCCTCTCCATCTGTCGATGGGGAGGACATCACGCCCGCTTCCGCGCCGGCGCGGCCTTGGCGGACACTTTCTTCGCCGCGGGCTTGCGCGCTGCGGGCTTGGCGGCCGCCTTCTTCGCCCCGCCGCCGGACGCCTTGCCGCCCCCTTCCTTGCCGCCGGGCTTCTCGATCGAGCGCTTCAGAGCCGCCATCAGGTCGATGACGTTGGAGCCCCGGGCGGGCGCCGCCTCCTCCTCGGTGTGGATGGTCTTGCCCTTGCGCTTGCGCTCGATCAGCGCCTCGGCGAGGTCGAGCAGCTCCTCGTCGGGCTTGGCCTCGGCGATGTCGCGGAAATAATTCTGCGCCTTGTTGACCTCGTCGGCGTAGCGCAGGGTCTCGAGCACGATGCCTCGGCCGCAGGGCTTCAGGCTGACCAGATATTCCCGCCCCCTCAGCGCAAGCTGTCCGAGCGCCACCTTCTTCGTCCGCCTCAGCGCTTCCCTCAGGACGATGAACGCCTCTTCGGCGAGGTCGTCGGCGGGGACGACGAAATAGGGCTTCTCGTAATAGAGGACGTCGATGTCGTCATAATCGACGAACTGGGTGAGCTCGAGCGTCTTCTTGCTCTCCAGCTTCGCCGATTCGATCTCCTCGTCGCTGAGCAGCACGTAGCTGCCCTTCTCATATTGGTAGCCCTTGACGATCTCCTCGGGGTCCACCGGCCCGACCCCCGGCACCACCTTCTCATATTTGATCCTCTTGCCGGTCGGCTCGTGGATCTGGTTGAAGGCGATGGTCGCGCCGCTCTTGGTGGCGGAGAAGATCTCGACGGGGATCGAGACGAGGGCGAGCCTGATTTGTCCCTTCCAATAGGCGCGTGCGGCCATGGGTGCGTGCTCCCGATTCGATTCGTTGCCGATTCAATCCGCGGAGAGGTTGGGGGTTCCCGTCATCCCGGCGAAGGCTGGGATCCCAGCGGGTGAAAGGCCCGGCGCTCTTCGCCCGCCGGGGCCAGCCTGCGCTGGGGCGACGGGCGCTAGACCGGGATCTCCGTAGTGTACTTGACCTGCCTCAACGCGAAGTTGCTCGCCGCGTTCGCCACCGAGGGATGCGCCAGCACTCCGCGCATGATGAAGCGGTCGTAGTCGGCGACGTCCCTGACCGCGATGCGCAGCAGATAGTCCCACTCGCCGGACATGGCGTAGCATTCGACGATCTCCTCGCGGGACTGGATGAAGTCCTCGAAGTCGGCGCGGGCCTCGACGGTCTGGCGGGCCATCCGCACCTGGCACAGCACGTTGACCGAGCGGCCGAGCGCCTGCGGGCTGGCGATCCGGACGGCGCGGCCGAGGACCCCGGCTTTCTCGAGGCTTCGCACTCGCCGCCAGACGGAGGCGGCCGAGGCGCCGACGCGTTCGCCGAGGGCGGCATGGCTGAGGCTGGCGTCGCGCTGCAGCTCCCGGACGATTCGCCGGTCGACCCCATCCAGTTGATCATCTTCTTTCATGTGTGACGGGATAATCGAACATTCGTTCCAAATCCACCAGCTGCCGCGGCAAATCTGATACGCATTCGGAAGCGGAGCGGGTTAGAGGCGGCTGGGCCCATCGGCCTGCTCGAAAGGATGCGGATGAACGACGCTTTTCCGGTCAGGGACGGGCCTTTGCTGTTCGACCGGCTCGAGGAGCAGAAATCGGATTCGCTGCTCCAGCTGATTGCGCTTTGCGACGCCGATCCGCGGCCGGACAAGATCGACGTCGGCGTCGGCGTCTACCGCGATTCGGCCGGGGGCACTCCGATCCTGAGGGCGGTGAAGAAGGCGGAGCGGCTGCTCTGGGAGCGGCAGGAGACGAAGGCCTATCTCGGCTCCCAGGGCGATGCACGCTTCACCGAGCTGATCCGGCCTATCGTCTTCGGGGAGACGGGCGCCGCGGACGAACGCATCGTCGGGCTGCAGACTCCCGGCGGCTGCGGAGCCCTCCGGCTCGGCGCCGACCTCATCACCAAGGCCAATCCGGACGCACGGATTCTCGTCGGGCAGCCGACTTGGCCCAATCACGGCCCGCTGATCGAGTGTGCCGGGGTCGAGATGGTGCCGCATCCTTATTACGACCCGGCGAGCCGCCGGATCCTGTTCGAGGAGATGATGGCCGCGCTCGAGACGGCTCGGGCAGGGGACCTCGTCCTCCTCCACGGCTGCTGCCACAATCCGACCGGCGCCGATCTTTCGGCGGGCCAGTGGGCGGAGGTCGCCGAAGCGGTCGAGCGCCGCGGCCTCATTCCCTTCGTCGACCTGGCCTATCAGGGCCTGGGCAACGGGCTCGAGCCGGACGCGGCCGGGATGCGGCTGGTAATAAGCAAGGCAGAACAGGCACTTGTCGCGCAGAGT
>DATHBY010000082.1:0-2492 GCA_035295885.1 Allosphingosinicella sp. | reverse complement strand
CCCGGGGGTGACAATTCAGGCTTGGCGCACTCCGCTCAGCGCCCCTTCTTCTGCCTGTGCTTGTCGAGGTCCAGCACCATGTTGCCGTCGCCTTCGGGCATCAGCCCCAGGCGGCGGGCGACTTCCTGATAGGCTTCCTCGACTCCGCCGAGATCCTGGCGGAAGCGGTCCTTGTCCAGCTTCTCGTTGGACTTGAGGTCCCACAGCCGGCAGCCGTCGGGGCTGATCTCGTCGGCGAGGATCACCCGGGGATATTCATTCTCCCAGATCCGGCCGAACTCGAGCTTGAAGTCGACGAGGCGGATGCCGATGCCGGCGAACAGGCCGCACAGGAAGTCGTTCACCCGGACCGCCATGTCGGCGATGTCGTTCATCTCCTCCTGGCTCGCCCAGCCGAAGCAGGCGATATGCTCGTCGGCGATCATCGGATCGCCCAATGCGTCGTCCTTGTAGAAATATTCGAGGATGGCGCGCGGGAGCTGGGTCCCCTCCTCGATCCCGAGGCGGGTGGAGAGGGTGCCGGCGGCGACGTTCCTTACCACCACCTCTATGGGGATGATCTCGACCTGGCGGATCAGCTGCTCGCGCATGTTGAGCCGGCGGATGAAGTGGGTGGGGATTCCGATCTGCCCGAGCAAAGTGAAGATATGCTCGGAGATGCGGTTGTTGAGGACGCCCTTGCCGGAGATGGTGCCGCGCTTCTGGGCGTTGAAGGCGGTGGCGTCGTCCTTGAAATACTGGATCAGGGTGCCCGGCTCCGGGCCCTCGTAGAGGATCTTGGCCTTGCCTTCGTAGATCTGGCGGCGGCGGGACATGGATTGTGCGTCCTCCAAGGGACCTAGAAAAAATCGGCCCCGGAAGCGTCGTCGGCGGACGGGCACCCAGGGCGGTCAGCGGCCCATAGCTGAACGCCCCCCTTTGTGCAATGTGGCCGGGCCAGGCGAGGAGCGAGCGATGACCGAAGAGAGCGAAGAGTTCGCGACGATCGACGGGCTGATGACGGCCCTGTACAGCTCAATCTCCGGACCGCCGGGTGGCCAGGATTTCGAGCTGTCGAGGCGGATCTTCCACCCCGACGTGCGGCTGGTGCGGACCCGGCTCGACGAGGCGGGAAGGCCGGTCGCCTACTCCTTCTCGGCCGACACCTACGAGGCGAATGCGAAGGCGCTGCTGGCCGGCATTGCCTTCTACGAGGTCGAGACTGAGCGCCGAACGGTGCGCTTCGGCAACGTCGCCCAAATCTTCTCCGCCTACGAGGCGCGCACCGCTCCGCAAGGCGGCGAGCTGATCAAGCGCGGAATGAACTGCGCCCATCTGTTCAACGACGGCCGCCGCTGGTGGCTGATGCACATGATCTGGGACGACGAGCGCGAGGGGGTGACGGTGCCGCGCGAGATTTTCGACGAGTGGGAGGATGTGGGGGTGTAGTTGCCCCCAACCGGCGACGGGGAGGCAGTCAGGTGACCTTCCCCCGCACGGCGTATTTCGGATCGCGCCAGCGCCCGCTGTCCAGAATGGCCCCGATCCGCTCCACCGCCCGCCACACGTCCTCGAATCCGAGATACAGCGGAGTCAGGCCGAAGCGGACGACGTCGGGGGCCCGGAAGTCGCCGATCACTCCGTCGGCGATCAGCGCCTGGCACAGCTGGAAGGCGTTGGGGTGGCGGAAGCTGATGTGGCTGCCGCGCCGCTCCGGGTCGAGCGGCGAGATGCAGGCGAGCTCCGGGCAGCGCGTGCCGACGAGCCCGGCGAACAGATCGAACAAAGCGACCGACTTCGCCCAGAGCTTGTCCATGTCGGCGCCTTCGAAGCTGTCGACGCCGCTCTCGAGCGCGGCCAGGCTCAGCATCGGCGGAGTTCCCACCAGGAATCGGTCCATGCCCGGCGCGGGCCGGTAATGGTCGGTGAAGGCGAAAGGCTCGGCATGGCCCATCCAGCCGCGCAAGGGCGAGAGCAGCCGCTCCTGGAGATGCTCGGCGACATAGAGGAAGGCCGGGGCGCCGGGGCCGCCGTTCAGATATTTGTAGCCGCAGCCCACCGCGAGCTCGGCGCCGTCGCGGTTGAGGTCGAGCGGCACCGCGCCGGCGCTGTGGCTGAGGTCCCATAGGGTGGTGGCGCCCGCCGCTTTCGCCCGCGCCGTCACCTCCGCCATGTCGAAGCGGAAGCCGGCCTTGAAATGGACGTGGGTGAGCAGAAGCAGGTTGGTGTCGCGCCCGATCGCGGCATCCAGGTCGCCGCGCTCGACGATGTCGAGGCGCAGCCCGGCCAGCTCGGCGGCGCCGGCGGCGATGTGGAGATCGGTGTGGAAATTGCCGGCCTCGGAGAGGAGCTGGCGCCGGCCGGGGGCGAGGGCGGCGGCGGCGACGATCAGCTTGAACAGATTGACCGAGGTCGAATCGGCGACGATCACCTCGTTCGGCTTCGCCCCGATCAGGGGGGCGATCCTGGCGCCTATGCGTTGCGGCGCCTCGATCCAGCCGCGCGTGTTCCAG
>DATHBY010000081.1:0-2117 GCA_035295885.1 Allosphingosinicella sp. | reverse complement strand
ATCCCCAGGCCGTCGCGCTGCAGGGCCGCGAGCACCTCGCCCGCATTCACCTTGTCCTTGCGGTAGGTGATGGCGAGGGTGCGTTCTCCGAGCAGGTCGATCTTCTCGAAGCAGGTAGCGTCCGGCAAAGCGGCGATGTCGCGGTCCACGGTGACCTCGACGGCCTTCTCCTGCGCCATTCCGACGAGGGTGCGGGTCGTCTCGTTGGCGATCAGCCGGCCCCGGTTGATGATCGCGATGCGATCGCACAGCTCCTCCGCTTCCTCCAGATAATGGGTGGTGAGGACGATGGTGACTCCTTCGCCGTTCAACTGCCGGACATAGGCCCAGAGCTGCTGGCGAAGCTCGATGTCGACGCCGGCGGTGGGCTCGTCGAGGACGAGGATGGGCGGCGAATGGACCATCGCCTTGGCGACCAGCAGCCGGCGCTTCATTCCGCCCGACAGGGTGCGGGCGTAGGCGTCGGCCTTGTCCTCCAGGCGGACCGCGCGGAGCAGCTCGTTCGTCCGCCGCCGATCCCTGGGGACGCCGTAGAGCCCGGCGGTGATCTCCAGCGTCTCGCGCGGGGTGAAGAAGGGATCGAAGACGAGCTCCTGCGGGACGATGCCGATCGACACCTTGGCGTTGCGCGGGTGCTTCTCAAGGTCGAAGCCCCAGACGGTAACCCTTCCGCCGCTTTTGTTGACGAGTCCGGCGAGGATGTTGATCAAGGTCGATTTCCCGGCGCCATTGGGGCCGAGAAGTCCGAAAATCTCCCCCTGCGGAACCTCCAGGCTAACCCCCTCCAGCGCCCTCTTGCCCCCGGCATAGGTCTTCTGGAGCTCGGCGATCGAAATGGCGGCGGCGGTCATCGGCGCGCTTTAGCGGCTGGACAGGGCAAAGCATAGAAGCGGTAACTTGAATATTGACTCAGGTTTCAGTTTAGAGCATGACCGCCGCTGAGCCGCCTTGGAGACTCCGCGGAAGGAGCGCGCGGACGGGGGAGAGGGGTTGAGGCACTTTACCGCATCTGACGGCGCTCGAATCGCCTATTCGGACGAAGGCCGGGGCCGGCCGCTCGTGCTTCTGCACGGGCTGATGGCCCATTCCGGCTTCTTCGAGCGGCAAGGCGAGCTGGCCGATGCTTTCCGGCTTATCGCCGTCGATCTGCGCGGGCACGGCCGCTCCCCTGCCGGGCCGGCGGATCCCACGATCCGGCTCCTTGCCGAGGACGTGACCGGGCTGGTCCGGGAGCTGGACCTGGCAGGGGCGGTCGGAGTCGGCTGGTCGCTCGGCGCGGCCGTTCTGTGGCGCGTGCTCGTAGGTCCGGCCTCGCCCAGATTCGCGGGCGCGGTGGTGGTCGATATGACTCCGCGGGTGCTGAACGACGAGGATTGGGACCTCGGCCTCTCGCGCGAGACCTGCGAGGCCCGCACCCAGGCCATACGCGGCGATTTCCGCGCCTTCGCCGCCGCCGCCGGGCGGGCCATCTTCGCCGCCCCGGGGGCCGAGGCGGACCGGGCCGCAATAGCCTTCGCGGCCAACGACCCCGCCCCGATAGGCGCGCTCTGGGAGTCGCTGGTCGAGGAGGATTTCCGACCGCTGCTGCCCTCGATCCGGCAGCCGACCCTGGTCGTCCATGGCGCGCAAAGTCACCTCTACGGCGCCGACACGGCCGGCCATCTCGTCGCGGCGCTCCCCAAGGCCCGCGCCGTCACCTTCGACCGCTCCGGCCACGCGCCGCACCTCGAGCAGCCCGAATTGTTCAACGCCGCCCTTCGCGAATTCGCGGCCAGGCTGCCGCCAGTCCGTCATCCCGAAACCACCGTGTAGAATGCCAGGAGACACCCCATGACCCGTAGCCGCACCCTGACCGCCCTGAGGCTCGGCGCCGCCGTCGCCGCGCTCGCCGCCATCCCGGCCCCGCTCCACGCCCAGTCGGACGAGCCGCCCGCAGGCCCCACCGAGGAGGACGCCGCCGCCGCCGCCAACGAGGCGCTCGACGACGCGGCCACGGCAGTTCCGAACGAGGATTCCGACATCGTCGTCACCGCCCGCCGCCGCGCGGAGAGCCTGCAGGACGTGCCGATCGCCGTCACCGCCTATCAGGGGGAGGCGCTCGAGCGGGCCGGGGCGAT
>DATHBY010000080.1:0-11177 GCA_035295885.1 Allosphingosinicella sp. | reverse complement strand
GGCCCTCCTCTCGGAAGACCGGCCCTGCCCTCGATACACTACCCGAGGGATTCGGTGGCTTAGCGGCAGCCCGACTTCTGGACCGCGCGGCCGGCCAGCGCTCCGACGGCTCCGCCGAGGATGGTGCCGGTCAACCCGCTGCGCCCGCGGGAGCGGTCGCGGGTGATCGCGCGGCCGAGGAGGGCGCCGCCGGCACCGCCGACGATTGTTCCCGTCGTGCCCTTGCAGCGGCGGCCGTGATAGCGGGCATCGCTCCGGCCGTAATAACGGTCGCCGCGATAGCTCTGCTCGTAGCGGCCGTCGTCATAATAGCCGTGGCTGTGGTTGGCCTGCGCCGCGGCCGGGACCAGGGTGAGGGTGGCGGCCGCCGCAGCGGTGGCGAGACTGAGCTTCCTGAACATCTTGAACTCCTTTCGCGGCGGCGTCCTGCCGCCGGGATGAGGAGGATATGAAGGGCCCGGATTGAGCGTCTCCTGAATAAGCTCGTAAGCCGGCGTTCAGGCTTGGAGGGCTTGGCTCACTCCGTCACCCCGGCGAAGGCCGGGGTCCATGCCGAGCCGGAGCCGCCGCCGAGTCCGCATGGATGCCAGCCTTCGCTGACATGACGAAACTAGGCCAGAGCCGCCTGCTTCTCGGCCGAGATACGATCGAGCTCGGCCCGGCTCTTCTTCTGGGCGGAGGACTTGAGCTGGCCGCAGGCGGCCATGATGTCGCGGCCGCGCGGGCGCCGGATCGGTGCCGAGATGCCGGCCTCGAAGATGATGTCGGAGAAGCGGCGAACCCTTTCCTCCTCCGAGCATTCGTAGGCGGCGCCCGGCCAGGGGTTGAACGGGATCAGATTGACCTTGGCCGGAAGCTTGTACTCGCGGATCAGCCGGACCAGCTCGAGCGCGTCCTCGTCGCTGTCGTTCTTGTCCTTGAGCATCACATATTCGAAAGTGATCCGCCGCGCATTGTTGGCGCCGGGATAGGCGGCGCAGGCCTCGAGCAGCTCCTCGATCCCGTATTTGCGATTGAGGGGCACGATCTCGTCGCGAACCGCCTTGGTCACCGCGTGGAGGGAGACTGCGAGGTTGACCCCGATCTCCTCGCCGGCCCGGGCCATCATCGGCACGACCCCGGATGTGGAGAGGGTGATGCGGCGGCGGGACAGACCGAGCCCGTCGCCGTCCATCACGATCTTGAGCGCGTCGCGGACATTGTCGAAATTGTAGAGCGGCTCGCCCATGCCCATCATCACGATGTTGGAGAGCATCCGGCCTTCGGGCTGCGAAGGCCATTCGCCGAGCGAATCCCGCGCCAGCATGACCTGGCCGACGATCTCGCCGGCAGTGAGGTTCCTGACCAGCCGCATCGTTCCGGTGAAGCAGAAGGCGCAATTGAGGGTGCAGCCGACCTGGCTCGAGACGCAAAGCGTTCCCCGGTCCGAGTCGGGGATGAAGACCATCTCGAAATCGTGGCCGTCGGGAGTCTTCAGGAGCCATTTGCGGGTGCCGTCGGTCGACACCTGCTCGACCACCACCCGCGGGCGGCCGATCGTGAAGCGCTCGCCCAGCCACGCGCGCTGCGGCTTGGCGATGTCGCTCATCGCCTCGAACGAGGTGGCTCCGCGATTGTAGATCTGGTGCCAGATCTGCTTGGCGCGAAGCTTCGCCTGCTTGGGCTCCAGCCCGGCCTGCTCCAGCGCGTCGCGGATCCGGTCGCGGGGCAGCCCGACCAGATCGAGGCGCGGGTCCTCCGCCTCGAAAGCGGGGCGCGGCACTGGAACCGGGTCGATATGACCGGGGATGGGCATCGGCGCTGTCATGAGGCCGCCTATGTAGGGAGAATGGGGCGGAATTTCCACCTCTAGTAGGTGTCGGCACCGACTCCCGGCGCCAGCACCCTTTCCCTACCCCCGGCGATCTCCACCAAGCTCCCCTGCGGCAGCCCGTCAGCGACCGGTGCGCCGCATTCGGGCCGAGGCTCGGCTCGGGTCAGCAGGCCCCGAAGCACGCGTGAGGAAACTCCGTGCATGAGGATCAGCCGGTCGCCTTCCTCGCTGGCGGTATCGTCGATCCATCCCTGCAGCCGAGCCGCGATCCCGTCATACCACTCGCCGCCCGGCGGCCGCACCGAGAACAGCATGGTCGAGGGATCGATGATCGGGCCGACCGCCGCGGCGACGTCGCGATAATAAAGGCCGCTCCACGCTCCCACGTCGATCTCGGCGAGGCGGGCGTCGGTCCGCGCCTGATGCCAGTCCAACTCCAGATGCTCGGCGATGACGGCCAGGGTCTGAAGGGCGCGGCCGGTGTCGGAGGCCCATAGGTCCAGCTTCGGCCGAGGCCCAAGCCGCGCTCGAAGCGCCTCGCCCATCGCGTCCGCCTGGGCGAAGCCGGCTCGGGTCAGCGGAGTGTGGGGCGCGGCGCCCTGCATCCTCCCGGCGGCGTTGAACACGGTCTCGCCGTGGCGGGCGATGAACCAGCGCGCCACCCTCAGCCCCGGCGCGCGCAGGCGATGGCGGCGGCGTCGATGGCCGTCGCGGCGCCGCGCAGGCGATAGGAATCTCGCACCAGCGCGCCGCTGGCCGAGCGGGTCTCGACGCTCATCTCGATACCGGTCCGCATCGCCGAGACGATCTCGGCGTCCGCCGCCGGGTCCACCGCCCAGGCGTCGGCGCCGCCGCCGCGCAGCTGGAAGGTGCGGTCGTCGATCCGGAGCAGCACGGCCGAGCCTTCGCGCTTGGCCCGGCTCAGCCTGAAGAAAGCCTGCCCCGCCACCGCCCGTGCCGGCCAATAACCCACGGAGGCGAAGCCGCGGCCGTCGCCGGGGCGAGGCGGCTGATAGGGCTCGGCGATCGCGTAGCAGCGGCCCGGCGCCCGGACCGCTCCCCATGTACCGAAAATTCCGAGCGACTGTTGCTGCGCTGCAGCAGGCGAGGCCAGCGCCATGAAAAACAACAGGAAATTCCGGGCCTTCGTCATTGCCGCACAATGCCCCCCGGCGGCGCGCAATGGCAACAGAAAAGGCCGTTTAGCGCGGGTTCAGGTCGCCTCTCCCACCGGGCGCAGGCCCGGGCCGCGATCCCCACGGAGCCCGGTGGAACTGAAGAAACTGGAGTGAATGACAATGCGTAAGTACATCGTTGCCGCCCTGCTCGCCGGCAGCTTCGCCGCCCCCGCTTATGCCCAGGATTCGGCGCCCCTGTCCGGTTTCCGGCTCGAGGGCATCGCCGGGTACGAAACCGCCGACGCCGATGACGCCGACGCCGACGGCATCGCCTACGGCGTCGGTCTCGGCTACGATTTCCAGATGGGCGGCGCGATCGTCGGCCTCGAAGGCGAAGCGATGCTTTCGGGGATCGACAAATGTGTCGTCGAGACCGGCGATTCGCTCTGCGTCGACGCCGGCCGCGATCTCTATGTCGGTGCCCGTGCCGGAGCGGCGATCGGCGCCAACAGCATCGCCTATGTGAAAGCCGGCTACACCAACGCCAGGTTCGAAGTCGTCTTCGACCCGGCCGTGGGCAACACGGTCAGCGAGGACGGCAATCTCGACGGCGTTCGAGTCGGCGGCGGCTTCCAGTTCGGACTGGGCCGCAACCTCTACGCCAAGGCGGAATATCGTTATTCCAACTATGAGGACGGCTTCGACAAGCACCAGGGCGTCGTCGGCCTCGGCCTGCGCTTCTGACCTGGGCCGGCGCCGCCGGCTTTGGAGAATCGGGCCGGGGCGGCGACGCTCCGGCCCTTTTTTCATGCCCGGCGACAATCCCCTAGCGGGGGGAGGCAGGGCGCTCTAATACTCCTGCAAAGCACGACTTTCGGGGGTTTCAATGAAGGCGACGATCGAACGGGCTACGCTCCTCAAGAGCCTCGGCCACGTCCAGTCCGTGGTGGAGCGCAGGAACACGATCCCGATCCTCTCCAACGTCCTCATAGAGGCGACGGAAGGCGGCGGCCTCAGGCTGATGGCGACCGATCTCGACCTCCAGATCGTGGAGACCGTCGAAGCCAACGTCACCCAGCCCGGAGCCACCACCGTCTCCGCCCACACCTTGTTCGACATCGCCCGCAAGCTCCCCGAAGGCAGCCAGGTCGAGGTCAATGCGGCCGAAGGCAAGATGCAGGTCAATGCCGGCCGGGCCCGCTTCAACCTCTCCACCCTTCCGCGCGACGACTTCCCGGTGATCGCCGAGGGCGATCTTCCGACCCGCTTCGAGCTTCCGGCCGCGACTCTTCGCCAGATCATCGACAAGACACGCTTCGCCATCTCGACCGAAGAGACGCGCTATTACCTCAACGGCATCTTCTTCCACGTCTCCGACGAGGCCCAGCCGGTGCTCAAGGCGGCCGCGACCGACGGGCACCGCCTCGCCCGGGTCACGGTTCCGCGGCCGGCCGGCGCCGAGGGCATGCCCGACGTGATCATCCCGCGCAAATGCGTCGCCGAACTGAGGAAGCTGCTCGACGAGCTCGAAGGCACGGTCCAGATTTCGCTGTCCGAGACCAAGGTCCGCTTCGGCCTCGGCAGCGCCATCCTGACGTCGAAGCTGATCGACGGCACCTTCCCGGACTACAGCCGAGTCATCCCGACCGCGAACGACAAGCTGCTCCGGATCGATCCGCGCAGCTTCGAGGAGGGAGTCGACCGGGTCGCCACCATCGCGAGCGAGAAGACCCGCGCGGTGAAGATGGCGCTCGACCGCGACCGGGTCACCCTCTCGGTCACCAGCCCGGAGAACGGGACGGCGGCGGAGGAAGTGCCGGGCGACTATAATGCCGACGGCCTCGAGATCGGCTTCAACGCCCGCTACCTGCTCGACATATTGGGCCAGATCGAGGGCGACACGGTCGAGATGCACCTGGCCGACGCCGCCGCGCCCACCCTGCTGCGCGAGAACGACAAGGCGGCGGCGCTTTACGTGCTGATGCCGATGCGGGTGTGAGGATGGAGCAGGAAGCCCCGAAGACATGGGTCTATGCCGCGGCCTTGGTCGTCACGATCGTCTGCCTCGCCCTCGCCAATTTCGTCATCGCCTATCTTGGCGGATGGGCGGACATCGACGCCGGAAAGCCCGGGGCCGTCGCCGTGGGCTTCGTCCAGGGCCTGGCCGGCGCGCTGATCGCAGGCGTTGCCTGCAGCCAGCTTTTCAAATCGGCCCGCCCCGCCGATTTCTGGCTCAAATGGATAGTCATAGTGGCGGCCGCGCTGTTCGCGGTCGTGATCGTCTGGGCGGTGGTCATCGGCAGGTCCGACCGGGCCTTGACCTGGATGACTTTCGCCGGCGTCGCCTCCCTCATCGGCACCGAGGTGGGCCGCAGGATGACGAAAGCTCTGGCTCGCCGGTCGGAGTCAAGGACGGTGCCGGCGCCTCTTCCTGACTGAACGCCGCTGCGGGCCGTGCAACACTGACACTGTTGTCGGCAGCGAGGTCGCTCATGGCGAGCCGATCGTTCAATCCCGCCGTTCCGGCGAAGCGCGAATGGGTCTCCTTCTTCGTCATCCCCGCGAAAGCGGGAATCCGGTTCCGAGTCGGCGCTGGATTCCCGCTTTCGCAGGAATGACGGGGGCCTCTCCGTTCCGCTAGGGGTGGGGGATGGCTCTCGCCCGCCTCGCCCTGACCGATTTCCGCAACCATCGCGACGCCCTGCTCGCGCCCGGGCGGGGCATGATCGTGCTCACCGGCGAGAACGGCGCCGGCAAGACCAACGTTCTCGAGGCGGTGTCGCTGCTCTCTCCGGGGCGCGGGCTGAGGGGAGCCATCCTTTCGGAGATGGCCCGCACCGACGGCGGCGGCGGCTTCGCGGTCGCGGCGAGGCTGGGGGACGTCGAGATCGGCACGGGCGCTGCGCCGTCCGCCCCCGAGCGGCGCCAGGTGCGGATCAACGGCGCGCCCGCGTCAGCCACGTCCCTCTCCGAATGGCTGTCGGTGCTCTGGCTGACCCCGGCCATGGACCGGCTGTTCCAGGAAGGGGCCGGCGGGCGCCGCCGCTTCCTCGACCGGCTGGTGCTTGCGCTGGAGCCGGGCCACGCCGTCCACGCCGCGCGCTATGAAGCCGCTATGCGGGCGCGCAACAAGCTGCTGGCGGAGGAGGGGCCGCGCGACGACGCCTGGCTGTCGGCGCTGGAGGCGCGGATGGCCGAGCACGGCGCTGCCCTCGCCGCCGCCCGCGCGCGAACCGTGGCATTGCTGTGCGGCCGGCCGGCCGACTCTCCAGAGGACCCCTTCGCCCGCGCCGGCCTCGCCCTCGAAGGAGGCGGTGAGGATCTGGAGCGCGAGCTCCCCCGCGGCCGCGGCCGCGACGCGGCGGCCGGCCGTACCCTCGCCGGGCCGCACCGAACCGATCTCGCCGTCACCCATCTGGAGAAAGGGCAGCCCGCCGGGCTGTGCTCGACCGGGGAGCAGAAAGCCCTCCTGCTGTCGATCGTCCTCGCCCACGCCGACCTCGTCGCCGAGCGTGCCGGCCGTCGCCCGGTCCTGCTCCTCGACGAGGTCGCCGCCCATCTCGACCCCCGCCGCCGAGCCGCCCTGTTCGAGCGGCTGGAGGCCGGGGGAGGGCAGGTGTGGATGACCGGAACCGAAGCGGCTCTGTTCGACGGAATCGGCCTGGGGGCGACGCGGTTTGAGGTAGCCGGCGGCGCCGTCCACGCGCTCTGATCGTCATGCTGGACTTGTTCCGGCATCCGGTCCTCCCCAGCGTCGGCGAATGCGAACCTGGAGCCCGAAACGAGTTCAGGAAGACGCCGGCGCTTGCCATGCTGCACCTGCGAAAAAACCTGCCCGAAACCCGCCAAAATCCTTGGGTTTTACCTCCGCCGCCGCTATATCTGAACGATGGCAACACCCCCCAGCGACAACGCTTACGGCGCCGACTCCATCAAGGTGCTGAAGGGCCTCGACGCGGTCCGCAAGCGCCCGGGAATGTATATCGGCGACACCGACGACGGCTCGGGCCTCCACCACATGGTGTTCGAGGTCTCCGACAATGCGATCGACGAGGCCCTGGCCGGCCATTGCGACCTCATTCGGATCGTCCTGAACCCGGACGGGTCGGTCTCCGTCGAGGACAATGGCCGCGGCATCCCCACCGGGATCCACGCCGAGGAAGGCGTTTCGGCGGCCGAGGTCATCATGACCCAGCTCCACGCCGGCGGTAAGTTCGAGAACACGTCCGACGACAACGCCTACAAGGTGTCCGGCGGGCTGCACGGAGTCGGCGTATCCGTCGTCAACGCGCTTTCGGAATGGCTCGATCTCACCATCTGGCGCGACGGCGAGGAGCATTATATGCGCTTCCGCCACGGCGACGCGGTGGCGCCGCTCAAGGTGGTCGGCCCTGCGGGCGAGAAGAAAGGGACCCGAGTCACCTTCCTGCCTTCGCCCGAGACCTTCAAGATCACCGAGTTCGACTGGGATACGCTCGAGCACCGCTTCCGGGAGCTCGCCTTCCTCAATTCGGGAGTGCGCCTCGTCCTCACCGACGCGCGGCACGAGGAGGAGAAAGAGGTCGAGCTCTATTACGAGGGCGGAATCTCCGCCTTCGTCCGCTACCTCGACCGCGCCAAGACCGCCCTCATCCCCGATCCGATCTCGGTCACCGGACAGCGCGACGACGTCGGGATCGAGGTCGCGCTCGAGTGGAACGACAGCTATTACGAGCAGACGCTCTGCTTCACCAACAACATCCCCCAGCGCGACGGCGGAACCCACCTCGCCGCCTTCCGGGCGGCTCTGACCCGAACCCTCAACAATTATGCCGAGAAGTCCGGCATGATGAAGAAGGAGAAGGTCAGCCTCACCGGCGACGACATGCGCGAGGGGCTGACCGCGATCGTCTCCGTGAAGCTGCCCGACCCCAAGTTCGGCTCTCAGACCAAGGACAAGCTCGTCTCCTCCGAGGTCCGCCAGCCGCTCGAGAGCCTGATGGCCGACAAGCTGGCCGAATGGCTCGAGGAGAATCCGGCCCACGCGCGGACGATCATCCAGAAGATCATCGACGCCGCCGCCGCCCGCGAGGCCGCCCGCAAGGCCCGCGAGGCGAGCCGCAAGTCGGTGCTCGGAGTCGCCTCGCTTCCCGGCAAGCTGGCCGACTGCCAGGAGCGCGACCCGGCCAAGTGCGAATTGTTCCTGGTCGAGGGCGACAGCGCCGGAGGCTCGGCCAAGCAGGGCCGCAACCGCGAGGTCCAGGCCATCCTTCCGCTGAAGGGCAAGATCCTCAACGTCGAGCGCGCCCGCTTCGACCGGATGCTCTCGTCGAAGGAGGTCGGAACCCTCATCCAGGCGATGGGCACCGGGATCGGCCGCGACGATTTCAACATCGACAAGCTTCGCTATCACAAGATCGTGATCATGACGGACGCCGATGTCGACGGCGCCCATATCCGCACCCTGCTGCTGACCTTCTTCTACCGGCAGATGCCGGAGATCATCGAGCGGGGACACCTCTTCATCGCCCAGCCGCCGCTCTACAAGGTCGCCAAGGGCCGCTCCGAAGTCTATCTCAAGGACGATTCCAAGCTCGACGATTACCTCGTCGACGCCGGAATCGGGCTGATGCGGCTGGAGACGGCGCAGGGCCCCCGCACCGGCGACGACCTGCGCGACCTCGCCGACCATGCCCGCCGGGTGCGAAGCCTAATGCGCTACGTCCCGCGCCGCTACGATCCCGGCCTGATCGAGGCGCTGGCGCTCAACGGGGCCCTGGATCCCGCCCTGCCGCCAGAAGGGCGCTCCCAGGCGATCGCCCGAGCCGCCGCCTTCCTCCAGGGCAGCGACCAGGATTCGACCTGGACGGGCGAGATCGGCGCCGACGGCGACTATGTCCTTCGCCGCCTGTGGCGGGGGGTCACCGACCACCATGTGGTCGATCACAAGTTCGTCGCCTCGGCGGAAGCGCGCAAGCTCCATGGCCTGACCGCGGAGCAGGCCGCGACCTATTCCAGCGCATCGCGCCTCGTCTCGATGAAGCTCGCCGCCACCGCCGACGAGGAGGAGGCCAATCCCGACAGCGACGATCCGCACGTCAAGGTCGAGGGGGTGCCGGACGCCGGCCGAGCGCCCGACCCGCGCGGAATCCTCGTGCGCCGGCCGACCGAATTGCTCGACGCGATCCTCGCCGCCGGCCGCAAGGGCCTCGCCATCCAGCGCTACAAGGGCCTCGGCGAGATGAACGCGGACCAGCTCTGGGAGACCACCCTAGACCCGGACAACCGCTCCCTGCTGAGGGTCGAGGTCGCCCAGGCCGACGTTGCCGACGAGATCTTCACCCGGCTGATGGGCGACGTCGTCGAGCCGCGCCGCGAGTTCATCCAGGAGAATGCGCTCAACGTCGCTAATCTCGACGTATGAGGCCGCTCCGGGCGTTTCAGGCCACGCCTTAAATCCCTCTCCCGTCCTTGACCAGCCATTGCACCACCGCCTCGGCCCTCGCCTGGGGCAGCTTCTGGTTGTAGGCGGGTGGCCGACGGCGTCATATGGCCTTCGATCCCGACCGGCCGCGTGCGGTCTGGCGGCGGCGGCGGCGGCGACCTTTTCCAGGATCGGAACCGTGCTTGCGCGGATGGAAGCGAGGCATTCGTCATGCCGGACTTGATCCGGCATCCACCTTCTTCCTCCACCGGGATTGAGAAAAAGGTGAACCCCGGATCAAGTCCGGCGTGACGATTCCGCTTCGGCAGGAGAAAGTCTAGCCTTGGCCGACACCCGTCCGGCTCTAGGTTGAAGCTTCACGTGCAGCGGGACCAGCATGACATTCGAATCCGGCCGTTCGTCCCGAGCTGCCGGCCGCTTTCCGTCGGCGGCTGGGAGCTGCGCGTCGGGGCCCTCTGCCATTGTCCCGGCTATTGGAGAGGCCCGGTGCCGGTGGAGCAGATGGCCGCGCTGGTTCGCGGCGGCCGGTGCTGGATGTCGATGACTCCCCCGGAGTTCGAAAGCCGGGAGACCGGCGTGCGCCTCGCGCGGGGCCATGTGATGATCTTCGGGGTCGGCTTGGGCTGGGCCGCGGCGACTATCGCCGAGACCCGCCTGCCTCTCGTCGGACTGCAGCTGGAGAATTATCCGCAGAGGGTGGTCCGCGCAGCGCGCGCCCGGATGGGCGGAAAGTGGCTGCCCGGGCCGCCGCCGCCCTGGGACTCGCCGGCCTGATCCAGCCCGTCAGCGCCGCCCGGCCGCCGCGCGGTAGAGCTCCATCGCCCGCTTTACCGGCAGAGCTTCGATCCGGGCTCCGTTCCCCTCCATCGTCTCCGCCTTGAAAAGCGAGTTCAGCACCGCTTCCTCGGTCGCCTCCACCGCGGCTTGGAAGAGCGGCGACACGCGTTCGTTCGCGAGCTCCTCTAACTGGGCGGCACCGCCCCTGCGCGCCGCCGTCCGCCGGACGCCCGGATGGGTGGAGAAAGCGACGGCGTAATCGCCCGAGCCGTTGGTGATCGGCGAGCCGGTCCGGGCGATTCCGAGGAAGGCGCGGCGGGCGAGTCGTTCGAGGTTGCGGTCCGACAAAGGCGCGTCGGTGGCGATCACCACGATGACCGATCCGTCTCCCGCGCGGGAGGAGAGCTCGTCCTTCAGGAAATATTGCCCGAGCCTCTGGCCCACGGGCACTCCGCCGACGCTGAGGACTCCGCCATAATTGCTCTGGACGAGAACGCCGACGGTCCAGCCGCCGAGCTTCGCCGGCAGCCGCCGCGAGCTGGTGCCGATGCCGCCCTTCCAGCCGAAGGCGATGGTTCCGGTGCCGGCGCCGACCGAACCCTCGGCCACCGGCCCGGTCCGGGCGGCCGCCAGGGCGGCGAGCCCGTCCTCCCGGGTCACCCGCCGGGCCCGTATGTCGTTGAGCTGCCCGTCGTTGGTCTCCCCCACCACGGCATTGACCGACCGAACCTTCTCGTTGCCGGGCTGGCGAAGGGTCCATTCGATTCCGGCGGCGGCAGCTTCGGGGACGGAGAGGGTGTTCGTCAGGAGGATCGGCGCCTCGATCTCGCCCAGCTCCTCGATCTGCGTGGAGCCGATGAACTTGCCGTAGCCGTTGGCGACCGCGAAGCCGGCCGGAACCTTGTCCTGATAGAGGTTTCCGCCGTGGGGCAGGATCGCCGTCACTCCGGTGCGGATCCGGTCGCCCTCGACGATCGTGCGGTGGCCGACCGCGACCCCGGCCACGTCGGTGATGGCGTTGAGCGGACCGGGGGCGAGGATGCCG
>DATHBY010000079.1:0-9221 GCA_035295885.1 Allosphingosinicella sp. | reverse complement strand
TGATCGTCTATGGCGACGACGCCTGCCCGCCGAGCACCGACGACACGATCGTCGTCTGCGCGCGCAAGCCCGAGGGCGAGCGCTACCGGATCCCCGAATCGCTTCGCGGCAACCCCAACGACCCGGCCAGCCAGGCCTGGGCCACTCGCGCGACCGCGCTCGAATATGCCGGCCGCTCCGGCATCGGCAGCTGCTCGCCGGTCGGCCCCGGCGGGGCCAGCGGCTGCTTCAACCAGATCGTCCGCGAGGCCCGCGCCGAGCGCGCCGGCGCCGCCGACGTCAACTGGAACGCCCTCATCGAGGAAGCCCGCCGCGAACGGCTCGGCAAGATCGACGACCAGGCGGAAGCCGACGAAGCCGACGCCCGCGCGGGTGAGGGCAATCCGCGCTGATTGCCTCCCCATGCGCAGCATGGGGAGGAAAGGGAACCCTTCGCCCCCTCCGCGCCTTCTTCCCGGTGAAGCCGAAAGGAGGCCGCCCATGAAAGCCGCCTGGTCCATCGCCGCCCTCGCCGCCGCCTCGGCCGCGGCCGTCGCCTTGCTGCCCGCCCCTGCCGATGCCCAGGAAGAGCGGGTCCGCCGCCTCGTCGTCTACGGCAGCGACCCCTGCCCGCGCTCGACCGATCCCGGCGAAGTCGTCGTCTGCGCCCGCCGGCCGGACAAGGAGCGCTACCGGATCCCCCGCGAGCTGCGCGACGCCGGCACCAGGGACGACCCCGAAAGCATGAGCTGGGCCGCCCGGGCCGAGTCGCTCGAATATGTCGGCCGAACCGGCATCGAGAGCTGCTCGACCGTCGGCTCCGCCGGAGTCAGCGGCTGCTGGAACGAAATGGTCCGGGCCTGGCGCCGCGACCGCCGCCAGGGCGACGGCGAGCCGGGACGGTAAACTTCCCCTCGCTGCAAGGGAGGGGCTAGACTTTGTCCTGCCGAAGCAGAATCGTCACCCCGGACTTGATCCGGGGTCCACCTTTTTCTCAATCCGGTGGAGGAAGAAGGTGGATGCCGGATCAAGTCCGGCATGACGAATGCCTCGCTTCCATCACAATAGGACAAACTCTAGGGGTGGGTCCGCCGAAGGCGGCCGAAACTCCGAGTCAGAAGGAGTCTCGCTTCGCTCGCCTACCCACCCCCGACCCCTCCCTTCCAGGGAGGGGAGTTAACGCGCCTTCTCCGACTCCACCCACGCATCCACCTGGGCCTCGAGCACGTCGAGCGGAACGCTCCCCTGCAGAAGCACCGCGTCGTGGAAGCGCCTCAAATCGAACTTGCCCCCCAGGGCCTTCTGCGCCTTCGCCCGAAGCGCCTTGATCCTCAATTCGCCGATCTTGTAGCCGAGCGCCTGCCCCGGCCAGCTGATGTAGCGGTTCACCTCGGCGTCGATATTGGCGTCGGTCAGGGCCGTATTCCCCCGCATGAAGGCGACCGCCCGAGCCTTGTCCCAGCCTTTCGAATGGATTCCGGTATCGACCACCAGCCGGGCGGCCCGCCAGGCCTGATAGGAGAGCTGGCCCATCTTCTTCTCGGGCGTGTCGTACAGCCCCATCTCCTCGCCCAGGCTCTCGGCGTAGAGGCCCCAGCCCTCGGTGAAGGCGGTGAAGAAGGTGAAGTGGCGGCGGAAGGGCGGAAGCTCGACTTCCTGCTGAAGCGAGATCTGGTGGTGGTGCCCGGGCACCGCCTCGTGAAGGGTCAGCGCCGGAAGCTCCCAGAGCGGCCTCTGGTTCAGCTTCGAGGTGTTGACGTAATAGGTCCCGGCAAGGCCGCTGGCGAGCGAGCCCTGGCCGTAATAGGCCGTCGTCGTCCCCTCCGCGATCTCCGCCGGTATCTCGCGCACTCCGTAGGGGAGCCTCGGCAGGGTCCCGAAATAGCCGGGCATCTTGCCGTCGACCGCCTTCGCGGTCGTCGCCGCCGCCTGCATGAGCTGCGCCGGAGTCGTGGCGAAATATTTCGGATTGGTCCTCAGCTCCTGGATGAAGGCCTCACGGCCGGCGAAGCCGGCGGACTTCGCCACCTTCTCCATCTCGCCCCGGATCCGCGCCGACTCCCGGAGCCCGATATCGTGGATCTGGTCGGCGGTGAGGTCCGTCGTCGTCTCCTGCCTCACCCGGAAGGCGTAATATTCCCGGCCCCCCGGCTGCGCCGAGATGCTGTCCGACTTGGCGCATCCGGGCGCGTAGGTGGTGCGGTAGAAGGCGAGATGCTTGGCGTAGGCCGGGTTGAGCACGTCGGCGACCAGCCGCCGCGCCCTCGCCTGCATCGCCGTCCACTCGGCCTCGCTCACGTCGCCCGGCCGAGCCCGCGTGAACGGCTCGTAGAAGCGTGACTTGGCCGGGTCCTCGGCGATGACTCCGGCTATGCCCTTCTCGTAATTGCCGAGCACCGAGCAGGGCAGGACGAAGCCGCCCTTGACCGCCTGGCCGGTGATGGCGAGCGCGGCATCGTTCTGCCTCGGATAGAGGGCGAGCCGGGTCAGATAGCTCTCGTAATCGGCCCTGGTGCGGAACGGCAGATTGTCGGCCAGGCCGGCGAAGCTCTGGTGCCAGCCGGAATAAGTGGTGAACAGCATCGCCCGCTGGCCGAAGCGGTTCGCCTCGATCCCCTCCTCGAGCCCGCGCTTCAATATCGCCCGGTTGATCCGGTCCGGCGGGCTCAGCGCCTCGGCCGGGATGCGGTTCAGCCGGGCCAGGAAGGCGGCCGCCTCCCGCGCCTGCCGGTCGCGCGCGGCGAGGCTGATATCCTCGATCCTGTCGTCATGGTCGCGGACCCCGAGCGCCGTCGCGTAGGTCGGGCTCTCGCGAAGCAGCCAGGCATAATGCTCGTCCAGAAGCCGCCTGAAATCGTCCGCGGGCGCCGCCGCGGCGGGCGCCGCCGCCAGCAGGGCCGCTCCGCCCAGAAGCCAAATCCGCATTCGCGCTCTCCTCGCTCTCGCGCCCCTACCCTAGCGGCGCGGCAACGATCCCGTCCACCGCGTGTTGGACAGGGAGCGGAGGTCAGCAATGAGCGACAATGTCTACAAGGTGATCGAGATCGTCGGCAGCTCGGCGACCAGCATAGAAGATGCCATCGAGGGCGCCATCGCCCGAGCCTCCTCGACCCTCCACGACATCGGCTGGTTCGAGGTCAGGGAGACCCGGGGCCATGTCGAAGGCGGCAAGGTCGCCCATTACCAGGTGACCCTCAAGATCGGCTTCACCCTCAGGGACTGATTGCATCCCCATCGCAAGATCGGGAGGGGGACCATGCGAAGCATGGTGGAGGGGTAGAAGGCGCGGGCGCAGGAGGATCGCGCGCGAACCGCCCGACTCCACGCAGTTGCCCCTCCACCACCCTTCGGGTGGTCCCCCTCCCCACCGCCTTCGCAGGCAGGGAGGGAAATCGGCCGAAAAAGGCTGGCGCCGCCGAAACGATCCGCTAGCTTCCGCGCGATTTCGCCTGAAGGAGCGCGCATGACCGCCGCCGAAGCCACGCCCGATCTCGATCTCGCCGCCGACCGCAACGACCGCGCCTTCCTCGGCCATCCCAGGGGCCTCGGCTATCTCGCCTTCACGGAGGCGTGGGAGCGCTTCTCCTATTACGGCATGCAGGCCCTGCTCGTCCTCTATCTCGTCAACTACCTGCTCAAGCCCGAAAACATCCGCAACGTCGCCTTGTTCGAGCCGCTGCGCTCGCTTTACGGCGGCCTCGACGGCCAGCCGCTCGCCTCCGCCATCGTCGGCACCTATTTCGCCTGCGTCTATCTGACTCCGATCCTGGGGGGTTTCCTCGCCGATCGGGTGCTCGGCAAGCGCCGCACCGTCCTGCTCGGCGCCGTGACGATGGCGACCGGCCACTTCCTGATGGCGTTCGAGGCGAGCTTCCTGTTCGCCCTTCTCTGCCTCATCCTCGGTTCGGGCATGTTCAAGGGCAATATCGCGAGCCAGGTCGGATCGCTCTACAAGCCCGAGGACCTCAGGCGCGCCGACGCCTTCCAGATTTTCTACCTCGGCATCAACGCCGGAGTCATCGCCGCCCCGCTGATCGTCGGCACTCTCGGCGAGAAGATCGGCTGGCACTGGGGCTTCGGCTCGGCCGGAGTCGGCATGCTGATCGCGCTCGCCATCTACCTGGCGGGCCAGAAGCATCTGCCGAAGGAGCATTTCGACGTTCCCGGCAGGTCGGCCCGCGCGGAACGCCCCAGGCTCACCCGCAAGGACTGGCTGGCGACTCTGGCGCTCATCCTGCTCATCCCGGTGATGGCGGTGGCGATCGTTCCCAACAACCAGATCTTCAACGCATATCTCACCTGGGGCGACCAGCAGTTCGATCTCGTCTTCATGGGCGAGAAGCTGCCGACCACCTGGCTCGTCACCCTGGACGCGATCGTCAGCGTCAGCTTCCTGGCCGGGGTCGCGCTCTTCTACCGCTGGTACGGCAAGCGCCGGAAGGAGCCGGACGAGCTGACCAAGATCATCATCGGCTCGGCCTTCTCGGTGGGCGGGATGCTCTGCCTGTTTCTCGCGGCCTCGACGACTCCGCCCGGCGAGAAGATCGGCCTGTTCTGGCCGATCATGTTCCACGTCGTGAACTCGATCGGCTTCGCCCACATGCTGCCCGTCAGCCTCGCCCTCTTCGCCAAGCTCGCCCCGAAGGCGATCAACGCCACCGTGATCGGCCTCTATTACCTCGCCTTCTTCGCCGGCAACTCGCTGGTCGGCTGGGTCGGAGGCTTCTACTCGACCATGCCGACGCCCCAATTCTGGCTCCTCCACGCGGCCTTCGCCGCAGGCTCGGGAGCTGTGTTCGTGCTGTTCAAGCTGTTCGCCGGCAGGCACTTCGCGGACTCGGAGCCGGCCGATCCCTTGCGCTGATCCGTCGACGCAAAAGCTTGGTGGAGAGGCGCCCCCGCGCAGGAGAGCCCCTCCGCCACAAAGGTCGATCCGCCGGGGCGAAATGGCGAATCGGTAAATCGGATAGTCCAGATTCCATGAGCCATTTTAGGAACAGATAAAAAACGCAGGCATCGGCTTGCAAGGGCCTCCTGTTCGTGCTATGTTCTCAAGGGCTCTTTGAAACGATTCCGCTCTGGACGCAGCTTCCGCACCCCGGTCGCGACCCCGCCAGGATCGCCCTTTTATGATTGCCATGCGTCCACTTCGTCCACTTTGCCGCAATTTCGAAGGCCGGAGTCGCGTCCACTTCGTCCACTTCGTCCGGTTCCGGACAGCGGCGCCCTTGCCACGGGCAGGGCAAGAACATATGTTGAACAGATGCCTCAGCTCGACCTCCAGCAGAAGCTCGCCATCCTCGCCGACGCCGCCAAATATGACGCATCCTGCGCCTCGTCCGGCACTTCGAGGCGCGACAGCCGCGGCGGCAGGGGGATCGGATCGACCGAGGGCATGGGCATCTGCCACGCCTACGCGCCCGACGGCCGCTGCATCTCGCTTCTCAAGATACTGCTCACCAACAGCTGCATCTTCGACTGCCATTATTGCATCAACCGCAAGAGCTCGAACGTCCGTCGAGCCCGCTTCACGGCCGAGGAGGTCGTCCGCCTCACCCTCGCCTTCTACCGCCGGAACTATATCGAAGGGCTGTTCCTCTCTTCCGGAATCATCCAGTCGCCCGATTACACGATGGAGCAGATCGTCGAGGTGGCCCGGAGCCTTCGCGAGGACCATGACTTCCGCGGCTATATCCACCTCAAGACGATCCCCGACGCCGACCCGGGGCTCGTCCGCCTGGCCGGAGTCCACGCCGACCGGGTTTCGATCAACGTCGAGCTTCCGACCGCCGCCGGCCTGGCGCGGCTCGCTCCGGAGAAGGACGGCGCTCGGATCGAAGGCGCCATGAAGGACATGCGCAGCGCGATCGAGGACGGAGCCGACTCGAGCAAGCGCTACAAGTCCGCTCCGAGCTTCGCCCCGGCCGGCCAGTCGACCCAGATGATCGTCGGCGCCGATTCGGCCACCGACCGTGACATCGTCGGCCGAGCCAGCACGCTCTACGACCGATTCCGCCTCCGGCGGGTCTATTATTCGGCTTTCTCGCCGATTCCGGACGCTTCCCGGGTGCTGCCGCTGCGCCGCCCGCCGCTGATGCGCGAGCACCGGCTTTACCAGTCGGACTGGCTGATGCGCTTCTACGGTTTCGAGCCCGGCGAGATCGTCGCCGCTGCCGATCCGGCCGGGATGCTGCCGCTCGACATGGATCCGAAGCTCGCCTGGGCGCTCAAGTTCCGCGAAAGCTTTCCGGTCGACGTCAACCGCGCTCCGCGCGAGCGGCTGCTCCGAGTCCCGGGGCTCGGAGTCAGGGCGGTCGACAAGCTCGTCGCCTCGCGCCGCTGGCGCCGCCTGCGGCTCGAGGACGTCGCCCGCCTGACCGTCTCGATCGCCAAGGTGCGCCCGTTCATCGAGGCGGAGGGCTGGCGGCCGACGATGCTGACCGACCGGGCGGATCTGGCGGCGTGGCTCGAGCCGAAGGAGAATCAGCTGGAGCTGTTCGGCTGAAGCTCGGCCCCTACTCAGGATGAGCGGCGATTCCGGCCTGAAACCGCTCATCCTGAGTAGCCGTTGAGCCTGGCGAAACGGCGTATCGAAGGACAGGGTCAGCCCGAACGGTGTCTATGCAGAGCGTTACCTTGGCCGCCGCGGACGATTTCGAGGGCTGGCGCGATGCCGCCCGAGCGCTCGCCGGCACCGGCGTCTCGCCGGCCGAAGTGAGCTGGACCGTAGGCGACTGCGCCGACGACCTTTTCGCCGCCCCTGCGCCGCTCCCGCCCGCGGGGCCATCCTTCTCGGTCCCCAAGGCCTTCATCACCCTCGCCGAAACCGCCGTCTGCCATTCCGATCCCGAACGCTTCGCTCTGCTCTATTCGCTCCTCCTGCGACTGCGCGAGAGCCCGGGCCTGATTGCCGACGGCGCCGACCCGCTCGTCCAGCGGCTCGAGCGGATGGCCAAGGCGGTCCGCCGCGACATCCACAAGATGCGCGCCTTCCTGCGCTTCCGCGAAGTGGAGACGCACGAGGGTCCGCGCTTCGTCGCCTGGTACGAGCCGGAGCACCACATCGTCCGCCACAATGCCGGCTTCTTCGTCCGCCGATTCGTCAACATGGTCTGGTCGATCCTGACCCCCGAGCTGTCGCTCCACTGGGACGGCAAGACTCTGACCGAAGGACCCGGCGCAAGCCGGTCGGACGCTCCGGAGGTCGACCCGGTCGAGTCGGTCTGGAAGACCTATTACGCCTCTATCTTCAACCCGGCCCGCCTCAAGACCGGGGCGATGCTGAAGGAGATGCCGAAGAAATACTGGAAAAACATGCCCGAGACCGCGTTGGTGGGGGAGCTGGTCGCGGGGGCGCAGGCACGCGAGGCGAAGATGGTCGAAGCAGGACGCGGACAGGTCGGCGGCAATCTGCGCACCGCCTGGGAGGCGGTTCGCGAGGAGGCGATGGGCTGCACCCGCTGCCACCTCTACAAATGCGCGACCCAGACCGTGTTCGGCGAAGGCCCCCTCGACGCCAGGATATTGTTCGTCGGCGAGCAGCCGGGCGACCAGGAGGACCTCGCCGGCCGCCCGTTCGTCGGCCCCGCCGGCCAGCTGTTCGATCGGGCGCTGGGCGAGGCCGGGGTCGAACGCAAGGCGGCCTACGTCACCAACGCGGTCAAGCATTTCAAGTTCGAGGCTCGCGGCAAGCGCCGGATCCATTCCAAGCCCGACGCCGGCGAGATCGAGGCCTGCCGCTGGTGGATCGAGCAGGAGCGGCTGCTCATCCGCCCTCCCCTCACCGTCGCACTGGGCGCCACGGCCGCCCGCTCGATCTTCGGCAAGGCGGTGACGATCACCGCCATGCGCGGCCGGGCCCACCAGCTTCCCGAGGGCGGCGAGGCGTGGGTGACCGTCCACCCCAGCTTCCTGCTGCGCGTGCGGGACAACAGGGAGGCGGAATATGCCAGGTTCGTCGAAGACCTGCGGGTGATAGGTGAGCGGGCGAAAGCTCTGGCCTAGAGTTTGTCCTATTGTGATGGAAGCGAGGCATTCGTCATGCCGGACTTGATCCGGCAACCACCTTCCTTCCTCCTCTGGGATCGAGAAAAAGGTGGACCCCGGATCAAGTCCGGGGTGACGATTCTGCTTCGGCAGGACAAAGTCTAGCCCCGCTCCTGCAAGGGAGGGGAAACCTACAACCTGACCAGCATCTTGCCCATGTTCGCCCCGCGGAACAGGTCGAGGAAAGCGTCCGGCATCGCCTCGATCCCGTCCCTCACCGTCTCCCGGCTCGTCACCTTCCCCGCCGAAACCCAGCCGCCCATGTCGCGATAGAATTCGGTCATTTCGGGCAGATAGTCGGTGTAGATGAAGCCCTTCAGCATGATCCGGGCCGCGATCACTCGCATGATGTAGCGGAAGGCGTGCGGGGGCGCTCCGTTATAGCCTTCGATCATCCCGCAGATGGCGAAGCGCGCATTCTGACGCGCGGCTGCGAAGGCGGCGTCGAGATGCTCCCCCCCGACATTGTCGAAATAGACGTCGATCCCCTTGGGCGCCGCCTTGATCAGCGCCGGGACGATCGGCTCCGACTTGTAGTCGATTGCCTCGTCCGCCCCGAGCTCCCTGACCCACGCCGCCTTGTCGGCGCCGCCGGCCGATCCGATCACGTTCATCCCCATCGCCTTGGCGATCTGAACCACCGCCGAGCCGACCGCCCCCGCCGCCGCCGAGACGAACACCGTGTCCCCTGCCTTCGCCTGGGCCGCCCTCAGCAGCCCGAAATAGGCGGTGGCGCCGGTCAGGCCGAGATTGCCGAGCCAGTGGAAATCCTCGACCGGCAGCGGCGGCACCTTGTTGAACTGCTCGGAGGGCCCGGCCGCGGCCTCGCGCCAGCCCATCATATGGAAGACGGTCTCGCCCTCGGCGAAATGCGGCGAGCGGCTCTCGACCACCTTGCCGACCGCCCCGCCCTGCATCGGAGCGCCCACCTCGAATGGGGGCACGTAGCTCTTCACGTCGTTCATCCGGCCGCGCATGTAGGGATCGACCGAGAGCCACTTGTTCTCGACACGCACCCAGCCGTCCTGAAGCTCGCCGAGCGGCGCCTCCTTCAGCTCGAAATTGTCCATGGTCGGCATGCCCGTCGGGCGCGACTTCAGATGCCAGGCGCGGGTGGTGTTGGTGCTCATCGCTCTCTCCGTCATTGCGAGCGAAGCGAAGCAAGCCAGTGCTGCGCCTCCGCCCGTTGGATTGCC
>DATHBY010000078.1:0-13739 GCA_035295885.1 Allosphingosinicella sp. | reverse complement strand
CCGGCAGCTCCTCCCGGTCGCCGGCGGAGCCGCGCTGGAGCCGCGGCAGCCGCCGCGAGGCGATCCAGGCCCGCTCGTCCGCCCGAAGGCCGAGGCCGAACCAGCACAGCACGAGACCCGCCGCCGCGAGAAGGCCGACGGCGAGGATCCGGAAAGGCTCGACGATCCCCGGCTCCCCGATCGCGCCCAGGCCCAGCTCCACGAGCTTGGCTAGGGACAGGCCGGCGGCACCGCCCCAGCTGGCCGGCAGGCCGTTGACCGCCTGGCCGACCAGCAGCGAGGCGCCGCCGCCGACCAGCACCAGCCCCAGCATGGTGAGCGCGAGCGAGCGCAGCCACCGGGTCCGCTGGGAGTTGCCGGCGATCCTTATTCCGATCAGCAGGATGAGCGGCAGAAGCAGGGCCGCGGGCGGCCCGAACAGGCTGAGCAGCAGGTCCGCGCTCCAGGCGCCCGGAGCGCCCACCCAGTTCCTGACCGGGCCGGCCGCCGCGGTGTTGAGCGAGGGGTCGGTCGGCCGGTAGCTGACCAGGGCGAGCAGGATGAGCAGGGCCGCCGCGCCGATCGCACCGCCGATCAGGAGCGCCCAGCTTCGGCGCATGCCGTTCTTCATTCCGGTCCGCCACTGCGCCAGTCTCAGCTGACGGGCGCTTTGCGCTGCTGAAGCCGCCATCCCCGTGCCCCAAATGTTCCGAGGACGGTTAATGCGCCCTGCGGGAGTCCGCGGTCAAGCGCTTGGCGTTGCAGCTTTGCATCGGTAGGGCGGGAAAATCGTTGAAAGGGACGCCATGGATCGCGCGGACGTCATCATCCTGGGCGGCGGACTCATCGGCCTGACGCTCGCCATCGCGCTCGATCGCCACGGCCTCTCGACGATCGTGATCGATCCCGCCGATCCGGAGCGGAACGTCGCCCCCGCTTTCGACGGCCGCGCCACGGCCATCGCCAGCGCCTCGTGGCGGATGCTGCAGGCGATCGGGGTCGCGGATCGGCTCGAGGGCGAAGGCTGTCCGATCCTCTCGATCCGGGTCAGCGACGGCCTTCAGCCCGGCGGAATCGTCTTCGACGCCGAGGACTCGGACGACCCGCTCGGAATCATGGTCGAGAACCGGCGGCTCCGGCAGGTTCTGCGCGAGACCGCTCTCGGTTCCGGCAAGGTGCGGCTGCTGATGCCGGCGCAGGCGGCCGGGATCGTCCGCGATTCCGCCGGAGTCCGGGTCGCGCTGGAGGACGGCCGCGCCGTCGCCGCCGCCCTGCTCGTCGGCGCCGAAGGCCGCAACTCCCCGATCCGCGAGGCCGCCAGCATCCCGATGGCGCGGTGGAGCTACGAGCACACTGCCGTGGTGCTCACCGTCGAGCATGAGCGACACCACGAGAATGCGGCCTATGAGATATTCTTCCCCACGGGGCCGTTCGCGATCCTGCCGCTGCTGCCGGGCACGCGCTCCGCGATCGTCTGGTCGGTGCCGGCGGTCGATGCCGCGGCGGTGATCGATCTGCCGGACCGGGCGATGGCGCACGAAATCTCGAAAAGGATGGGCGGCTTCCTGGGCGAGGTGCGGCTCGCCGGGCCGCGCTGGAATTATCCGGTCGGCTTCCACCACGCCGCGACGATGACGGCCGAGCGGCTCGCGCTTGCCGGGGACTCCGCCCACGGCATCCATCCGATCGCCGGCCAGGGCCTCAATCTCGGCATGCGCGACGTCGCCGCTTTGAGCCAGGTGCTGGTCGAGGGCGCCCGACTCGGCCTCGACCTCGGCGACTCGCACCTCCTGTCGCGCTACGAGCGCTGGCGCAGCCTCGACACCCTGACCGTCGCCGCCGCGACCGACGGGCTGACCCGGCTCTACGGCGTTCCCGGCCGCACCGGCTCCGCGATCCGCCGCTTCGGAATGGGAATCGTCCAGCGCGTCGGGCCTCTGAAAAGCCAGTTCATGGCCGAGGCGCGAGGGGAGAGCGGGGAATTGCCGCTGCTGCTGAGGGGGCTGACGATCTAGAGTTTCTCCTATTGTGATGGAAGCGAGGCATTCGTCATGCCGGACTCGATCCGGCATCCACCTTCTTGCTCCACTGGGATTGAGAAAAAGGTGGACCCCGGATCAAGTCCGGGGTGACGATTCTGCTTCGGCAGGACAAAGTCTAGGTTCGGATCTCTTCGCCGGCACGCCGCTCCGCCCTGACTGCTTCCTTGCCTTGACGAACCATGATGAAGGTGCCGGACCAGTCGCCGGGAATCGTCCACTCTCCGTTGACCTCGTCGCCGCCTGGCTGGATTCGCCCGTGGTAATGCGGCGTGGGGCGATCGAGATCGTCGTAGAACTTGACGAAGGAGAGAGTGTCCCCCTCCCGCCGGCCTTCGATCATGGCCTGGCGCGAAGGGCCGGACGGCTCGAAAAACTCGCGAGGCTGAGTGATCAAACCCGTGACGAGGCCGCCGGAGTCGCGGATCTCGGCTTCGAAGCTGTTGGGCGGGAAAAGGGACGGGTAGCTGAATATGCCGCTCCAGCGGCCGCTCAGGTCGAAGCCGCCGTCGCCGCTCATGGCTCGATCCTCCGGGCCTCCTCGATCAGCATCACCGGCACCCCGTCCCGCACCGGATAAGCCACCCCCGCCGCCTCGGACACGAGCTCCTGACGTTCCTCGTCCCATCTGAGCGGAGTCCGGGTCACCGGGCAGACGAGCAGCGCCAGCAGCTCCTCCCTCATTGCAGCGTCTCCGGCCCCTCGACCCCGCCGGGGACCATCCGCTGGAACTGCATGAACTGGACCAGCAGGTCGCAGCGCTGGGCGATGTCGGACGCTTCGAGCAGGGCCTGCTTCGAGCCGACGTCGAAAGGCGCCACCTGGGCGATGGCGTTGACCAGCATCTCGTCGTCGAGCCGGGTGACGGCATCCCAGTCGACCGAATAGCCGAGGACGTCGGCATATCGGCGCGCCTCCTGCTCCAGCTCGGCGCGCTGGGCGAGGCCGAGCGGTTCGGGCTCGGCCATGTCCTCGAACCCGGCCCGGTCGGCGTCGACCTGGCGGTAGAGCGTGTCGACTTCGGCTTCGCGGGCGATCCGGAAACGGCCGAGGCCCTCGAGGACAATGTTGAATCGGCCGTCGTCCAGCTCCTCGGCGCCGGAGATTCGGCCGATGCAGCCGACCTCGAACAGCTCGGGCGGCTCGGACCCGCCGCGCGGCTGGATCATTCCGATCAGCTGGTCCGTCGCGAGGGCGTCGCGGACCATGGCCTGGTAGCGCGGCTCGAAAATGTGCAGCGGCAGCTGCGACCGGGGGAAGAGCAGGGCCCCGGCCAGCGGGAAAACCGGGATCCGGAGCGGCGCCTCGCCGGCCATCAGGTGAAGAGGATCGCCGACAGGCGCCGGCGCTGAGCGGCCGCCCAGGGATCTTCGAGGCCGACCACCTCCATCAGCTGGAGGAGCCGCTTCCTCGCGGCCCCCTCGTTCCAGTCGCGGTCCCGGCTTATGCTCTCGAGCAGCTGGTCGGCGGCGCCGTCGCGGTCGCCGGCGGCCATGAGCGCCCCGGCAAGCTCGTAGCTGGCTTCATGATCGTCCGGATCGGCAGCGATCCGGCGCTCGAACTGGCCGGTATCGGCACCCGGCGCCGCCACCTCCGCCAAAGCCAGGGCAGCGCGGGCGCGGGCGACGGCCGAGTCCTTGCCCACGCTCTCCGGAGCGGAGTCGAGCAGCGCCCGAGCCTCGTCCCGCCGGCCGGCGGCGATCAGCGCGCGGGCAAGGCCGCCGATCACTCCGGCATGATCGGGCGCCATGTCCAGGATCTGGCGGAAGATGTTTTCGGCCCGCTCGGCATCGCCGCCGGCGAGCACTTCCTCCGCCATTGCGATCAGCGGTTCGATCTCCGCCTCGATCTGCTGCGCCTCGCCCTCGATCGGCAGCTGACCGAGGATCTGGTCGAGGAATCGGGTGAGCTGCCCTTCGGTCCGCGCCGGCGACAGATCGGCGACCGGCTGGCCCTGGAAGATGGCGTAGACGGCGGGAATGGACTGCACCCGGAACTGCGCGGCGATGATCTTGTTCTCGTCGACATTGATCTTGACCAGCCGAACCCCCCTGGCGGCATAATCGGCCGCGACCTTCTCCAGGATCGGAGTCAGCTGCTTGCAGGGCCCGCACCATTCCGCCCAGAAGTCGACGATGACCAGGGAAGTCATCGAAGGCTCGATGACGTCGCGCCGGAAGCTCTCGAGAGCCTCCTTCTCCGCCGCGCTCATGCCCAATGTCGCCACAGTCCGCCTTTCCGATCCTTGCCGCTCGCGCCGCCTATGTGGGATATCGCGGGCTCCTGCCAAGCCTATCTAGGCCCTTGCCGGGTGGCGGACCCCATGCTAGCAGCCGCCGCCTTACCTCGGCCGGGGGCGCTTGTCCGCCGCCGGCGCGGCTCAGAGCGGGCGTAGCTCAGGGGTAGAGCACAACCTTGCCAAGGTTGGGGTCGAGGGTTCGAATCCCTTCGCCCGCTCCAATTCCTTCAAAATCGCGCACCTTGCCGCCTGCCGGGAGCGGCGGCTCGCCCAGTCACCGCGGCGTTGCGCCCGCTGTCGTTCGGGCAATCGCGAACTCCTTTGAATCCTTCAACATGATCCTCTTCTGTTCTTTTTACTGGCGCTGATCGCCCCTTTTGCTAGGCTGGCGTTTCCGGCCGGAGTGGGGGTTCCTCGTGGTCTGCCGGAGTTTGTAACCCAGCGGAGGGACCCGGAATGTCTGAACATACACTTACGAGCTACGGTGCCGTTTCCGACGCGCGCGAGCTGCGCGACGCGGTGATCGTGACGGACACGAACATCCTGACCACTGCTTCCGCGCCCTTCGCGGCGGGAGACGTCGGCAAGGCCATCGTAATCGCCGGCGCCGGCGCCTCGGGCGCCAAGCTGCGAACCGCGATCGCAACCTACGTTTCGCCGACCGAGGTAATTCTGGTCGATTCGGCCGCTACGACGGTGGCCGCGACCGGAATGGTGTTCGGCACCGATTGCTCCGCCGCCCTCCAGGCCGGCCTCAACCATATCGCCGATACGGGCGGAGGGACGCTCATCGTCGACGGGCTGTTCTTCCTGACCTCCCCGGTGAGCGCGGAGTTCGGAGATGAAAGCGCGAGCCTGGTTGCGAGGCTGGTCGGCACCGGAACCGATTCCTCGATTTGGATCGGCACCGCCGATGGCGACGACTCGATCAGCCTCACGTCGGCCGGAGTGGAGTTTAACGAGGTCAATTTCATCGGGGTTCCCGATGCCTTGACGGAAGCACGGCGCCTGTTGAACCTCAGCGCCCTTTCGGCGGTGTTCCACCGCTGCGGCTTCTACGGAATCTTCGCCCAGGAAGCCGTCATTTATGCGAGCCACTCCAATCTGCACACGCGCGAATGCCTGTTCGGCGGCAGTTTCGTCGGCGGCGGCTATGTGAATTCGGTGATCGAGAACAAGAACTGGATCGGGTTTCGCGACGAGCATAGCGAGTTCATCGACTACGGCCATTTCCAGGAACGGCTTTACGGCAAGAGCGGGCACAGCGGCACTCTGGGATGGGTGCGGGCTGATACGCCGGTCGGTAACAAGGGCGCTCGCGGAGAAAGCGTGTTCAACCTTCGCGGGACTCGACTGGACGAGGGGGCGCTGTACGGCATCGTCGCAAAGCCGACGACGGGGACCATCGCCCACGTCCATCTTTCAGGCCTTCGCCAGAATGTGACCCCCGCGGAAACCGGTCGCGGAGTTCATTGCCATGGCGTGGAATCCGTGGTGATGGAGCGATGCTGGCAGGGCTGGGCGGACTCGCCCGTTCTGGTCGGCCACTTCCAGGATTGCGGAACGGTGTTGATCGACAGCCTCAAGCTGAGCGATTCGGTGAACAGCCTTGCCGCCACCAACGTAGCCTCGCTGACTTTGAAGGACACGTCGGGCGTGACGACCTTCGCCTTCAGCAACGTCAATTTCCACCCGGTGACGAGCCGCTACGGCAACCTGGCGCTGATCAAGGACGGCGGAATCGCCGATGCCGACTTCGTGTCTCCGCCGGCAGTGGGCACACTCGCCTTCGACCGGACGAGCAACCGCCTCTACATCAAGCGCGTAACGTCCGGCGGATGGATCTATTTCGACATGAGCGGCGGCGATCCCATGGGTCCGGAACTCGTGGTCAACGGCACGTTTGACAATGGGACGACGGGCTGGAGCGCTGCCAATTCGGCTGCCCTCAGCGTGGTCGACGGCGCGCTGCGGGTGACCAACGGCGCCATTTACGGCCGCGCCTACCAGGCCATACCGGTCGCCATCGGCCAGCAATATCAGGTTTCGGTATCGATCGTCGGCGGCAATGCCGGCCGCCTCTCGCGGGTCGGCTCCTCCCAGGTGCAGGGCAATTATGCGGTGTTCACGGGAACCGGCGGAACCGCCACCTTCACGGCCACGAGCGCGACCTGCTACATTGCGCTGATGCTCGATAGCGAGGTCGTCGGCAGATATGCCGATTTCGACAACGTCACGCTGAAAGCGGTCTGAGCCCGCCTCGGGAACGCATCGGGTCCAATCCCGTTCTCAGGGCAGCCGGCAGGCGTGACGATCCGTCGCGCCGCCGGGGCGCCGCCGCGGGGATAATGAGCAAGCAACTCGATAATTTCGATTCCTCCGCTTTCGAGCCGCCGCCGGAGGCGGTCGGCTTCTATGCGGAAAGCCTGAAGCTGCTGAAGGAATCGCGGATACCGTTCCTGCTGTCGGGGACCTATGCGCTGTCCTGCTTCACCGGAATCACCCGACCGACCAAGGATCTCGACGTCTTCTGCAAGCCGAGCGACGCCCCCAGGATACTCGGCTTCTTCAAGTCCCGCGGCTACGAGATCGAGATGGAGGACGAGCGCTGGATCGGGAAGGTCTGGCTCGGCGAGCATTTTTTCGACGTGATCTTCAATATCTCGTCGGCCAGCATCCCGATCACCGACGAATGGTTCGACGTGGCCTACGAAGCCGAGGTCTACGGAACGAACGTCCGGGTCACCCCGCCCACCCAGTTCATCCTCTCCAAGCTCTTCCTTCAGACGCGCTATCGCTACGACGGCGCCGACATCGTCCACACCATCCTGATCAAGCATGACGAGATCGACTGGAAGTGGCTGCTTTCGAACATGGAGCTCTACTGGGAGGTGCTGCTGATCAACGTGCTCAACTTCCGCTTCGTCTACCCGACGGAGCGCGACCTGATCCCGCGCTGGCTCTACGAGGAGCTGATCGAACGGCTGAAGGCGCAGGATGAGATGCCGCCCGCCAGCATCAAGATCTGCCGCGGCCGGCTGATCAGCCCCACCGACTATGTGATCGACGTGACCGAATGGGGCTTCGCCGACGTCGTCGGCAAGGGAGTGGACGAAAAGCATGAGCGACCCCAGCACCACTGAGACGCTCACGGTCGCGGCGATCGGCGATCTCCACGTCACGGAGACGTGCCACAACCGCTACCGCGAGTTGTTCGAGGAGATCACCGACGCCGCCGACGTGCTCGTCCTGGCCGGCGACCTCACTAATTTCGGCAAGGCCGCCGAAGCCGAGATCCTGGCCGAGGACCTGCGTGCCTGCACCATCCCCGTGGTCGCAGTTCTGGGCAATCACGATTACGAGGCCGGGGAGCCCGGCGAGGTCGTTCGAATCCTCCAGTCGGCAGGGATAACCATGCTCGGCGAGCAGGCGATGGTGATCGAAGGAGTCGGTTTCGCCGGAGCCAAGGGCTTCATCGGCGGCTTCGGCCGGGCCGAGCTCGGAGCCTTCGGCGAGGAAGCGATCAAGGCCTTCGTCGACGAGGCCCGCAACGAGGCGAGGCTGCTGGAGAACGCCCTTCGCTCGCTAAGGACCGAGCGGGTCGTCGCAGTCCTCCATTACGCCCCGATCGCCGAGACCGTGGAGGGCGAGCCGCTCGAAATCTACCCGTTCCTGGGCTCCTCGCGCCTCGCCCATGCCATCGACCGCTTCGACAACATCAAGGCGGTGGTCCACGGCCACGCCCATCGCGGCGCCTATTCGGGGCATACTCCGGGCGGCGTGCCGGTCTACAATTGCGCGCAATTCGTCGTTGAGCCCGCGTTCGGCCGGCCTTACGCCCTGCTGGAGATCTGAGCGTCCTCGATACGCCGAAGGCCCGATCGAAGGACCTCTAGCGCGCCCGCGCCGGCTGCGCCACCGGCGCCGCCCCCGCCCCCGCCGCCGGCACCGCCGGAGCCCGCGGCTCGAGCAAGGCGGCGCTCTCCAGCCGGTCGAGGGCGCGGTGGGCGGCGACATAGCGGCGGGCGTTGGCGATCCACTTGTCGGCCCGCTCATGGCCCGGCAGCCTCAGCACTTCGAGCAAAGCCACCTCGACCTGCCCCGCCTGGAGGTTCTGGCCGGCGCGGCGCAGGCGCTCGGCCGGCTGGGTGGAAGGCGTGTTCTCGCGGCGGATGGTGACGAGCCCCGCCATCTCCGTCTTGAACGCCGCCCACCAGCTCTGCCCCTGGCTTCCACCGGAAAGATGCGGGGCGGCCTCCTGGAACTCCTTCTGCAGGCTCTGCACGGTGACCGGCTGGCGGGCGACGGTGAGCACGGTCGCCACCGCCTGCGGCTCGGTCGCCGCGAAGCGCTGCCTGAGCAGGGTCTCGATATAGCCCAATGCGACTCCGCGATCGATCGCCCGCCGGGCCGCGAAGGCGACGAGCAGGCCCTCCGCCCGGTCGGCATTGCCGACCGCGGTTCGGGACTGGAGGTCGAGCAGAGCGAGCCTTTCTTCGAGCCGGTTGACCCGGCGGGTCGTCTCAGGATCGATCACCAGCCGCTCGCCCGCCGGCGGCTGCGCCTGGCCCTGCGGGTCCGGAGCGGGCTCGCGCTCCAAAGCGATCTGCTGCGGCGCCGGCTCGGCGGCGGCAGGGGGCGGGGCGGGGACGATTCCGAGGAAGGTCGCCGCCGTGCCCCAATTGGCCAGCAGCCAGCCCATCGCGGCCAGCCCGGCGACGAAGGCGACGATCGGCAGCGCGAGCAAGGTCCAGAGCGGCCGCTTCGGCTTCGCCGTCACCCGTCCGGGCTCATATTCCATCGCCGCCGTCCCTCACCACGTCGAAGCCATGATTGCACAGCTCGGCGGCAAGCTCCAGCAAGGCTTGGTCGCGCGGAGCGGCAGCCACCGCCTTGGCCGCCCATCCCTCACCCACCGCGGCGGCGGCTGCGGGACTGATCGCGGCGACTGCGATCGCCGCCCTGGCCCCGGCGAGCTCCGCGAACCGCGCTCCGCCGCGCGGCGAATGGATCATCGCGACCGCCGGGCCCTCGAATCCCTCATGCGCCACCGGCTCGGCCACGTAGACGACCCTCCGCTCGATCGCGACTCCCGGCGCCTCCACCGTGAGATGGTCGCGCCCGCAAAGATGAAGCGCCCGCCTCACCCCCGCCGCCGCCATCATCGCCGCCGCCGCCGCGCCGTCGCAAGGTCCGGTCCGAATCTCGCCGAACCCCGCCGCCCGAGCCGCCGAGGCGGTGCTTTCGCCCACCGCGAAGCAAGGCAGGCGGGCCGCTCCCGGAGGCGCGTGGCGGGCGCCGTTGGCGCTGGTCAGAAGCACCGAGTCGTAGCGCCCCGGCTCCACCGGCGCCCCGGCCAGCCCGGTTATCGCGAAGAGCGGCGCGACCACCGGCTCCAGGCCCATCGCTTTGGCCCGGGCGGCCGTCTCCGAAGCGCCGGGTTCGGGCCGCAGGACCAGCAGCTTCACCGGCTGAACAGCGCGCGAAGCCGGGGCGCGGCGCGGTCGAGCATCGCTCGCGCCAGGTCGAGGGGCGCTGAAGCGTCGCCGCTCGGGAAGGTGCTGTCGCAACGTTCGACCTCGCCGCCGTCCTCGGTCAGGATCTCGGCGCGCAGCCGGATCTGGTCGCCCTCCAGAATCGCCAGGGCCGCCACCGGCGAGCGGCAGCTCCCGCCGAGCCCTTCCAGCAGGCGGCGCTCCGCCGCGACGCAAAGATGGGTGGCGCGATGGTCGATCGCCGCCATCAGCGCCCGAACCCGGCGGTCCGCGCTCCGAACCTCGACCCCGATCGCCCCCTGCGCGGGCGCGGGCAGGAAGTCGTCCAGCACGACTCCCGTCTGCATATGGCCGAGCCGTTCGAGGCCCGCGGCGGCAAGCAGGGTCGCGTCGGCCTCGCCGCGCTGGATCCTGCGCAGCCGGGTTTCGACGTTGCCGCGGATGGGCACGATGATCAGGTCCGGCCGCCGAGCCAGCAATTGCGCCGCCCGCCTCGGCGACGACGTGCCGGCCCGGGCCCCTTCGGGCAAGGCGGCGAGGCTGCCGGCTCCGATCAGCCGGTCGCGGACGTCGGCCCTTTCCAGGATCGCGGCGATGACGAGCTCCGGCGGCCGGATCGTCTCGACATCCTTCATCGAGTGGACGGCAAGGTCGATCCGGCCTTCGAGCAAAGCCAGGTCCAGCTCCTTGGTCCACAAGGCCTTGCCGCCCATTTCGGAGATGGGCCGGTCGCGAAGCTGGTCGCCGGTCGTCGCGATCGGCTCGATCTCGATCCGCTCCGGTCCCCAGCCATGGGCGTCGCGAAGCGCCGTCGCCACCAGCCGCGCCTGGACTAGGGCGAGCGGCGAGCCGCGGGTTCCGAGGCGAAGGATCGGCTGCATGCGCCGCTTGTGCTAGCGGGTGCGGGGGTGGCAGGGAAGCGGGCATGAGCCTCATCCTCGGCATTGAATCCTCCTGCGACGAGACGGCGGCGGCCCTGGTGGCCTCCGACCGCCGTATCCTGGCCCATTGTCTGGCTGGGCAGGAGAGCGCCCACAGCCCTTTCGGCGGAGTCGTCCCGGAGATCGCTGCGCGGGCGCATGTAGAGATTCTGCCCGGGCTCATCGAGCAGGCTCTGGCCGAGAGCGGAGTCGCGCTTGCCGACGTCGACGGGGTCGCGGCTACGGCCGGGCCGGGGCTGGTCGGTGGAGTTATGGTCGGCCTCGTCGCCGCCAAGGGGCTGGCGCTGGCCGCGGGCAAGCCGCTCGTCGCCGTCAACCATCTTGAAGGCCATGCCCTGTCACCGATGCTGAGCGACCCCGGCCTCACCTTCCCTTATCTCCTGCTGCTCGTCTCCGGCGGCCATTGCCAGTTGCTCTCCGTCGAGGGGCTCGGCCGCTACCGGCGGCTAGCCACCACCATCGACGACGCCGCGGGGGAGGCGTTCGACAAAACGGCCAAGCTGCTCGGCCTGGGCGTTCCCGGCGGCCCGGCGGTCGAGCGGTCGGCGCGGTCGGGCGACCGCGCCGCCGTGCCGCTGCCCCGCCCGTTGTTGGGCTCGCCCGAACCGCATTTCTCCTTCGCCGGCCTGAAGAGCGCGGTGCTTCGCGCCAGGGAGAGCGGCCGCTACGCCACCGCCGATATCGCCGCCTCCTTCCAGCAGGCCGTCGTCGACAGCCTGGTCGACCGAACCCGCCGGGCGCTCGAGCGCGTGCCGGAGGCGACGGCGCTGGTCGTGGCCGGGGGAGTGGCCGCCAATGAAAGCGTTCGGGCGGCGCTCACCGGGCTGGCTGAAGCCCATGGCCTCCCCTTCGTCGCCCCGCCGCTCTGGCTGTGCACCGACAATGCCGCGATGATCGCCTGGGCCGGCGCCCTGCGCTTCGACGCCGGCCTCACCGACCCGCTCGACGCCCCCGCCCGCGCCCGCTGGCCGCTCGATCCGGAGGCCGAAAAGGTCCGCGGCGCCGGGGTGAAGGCGTGAAGGTCGCAATTCTCGGCGGGGGCGCCTGGGGCACCGCTTTGGCGCAGGTCGCGGCGGAGGGTGGGGAGACCCTGCTCTGGGCCCGGGAGCCGGAGGTGGTCGAAAGCGTCAATCGCGACCATGAAAATCGCCTCTTCCTCGCCGGCACTCCGCTCCACCCGGCGATCCGGGCCACCGGCGACCTTGAAGCGCTGGCCGGGTGCGACGCTATGCTCGTCGTCACTCCCGCCCAGCACATGCGTGCGGTGCTGGCCGGGATGCCGCCCCTTTCCATTCCCCTCATCCTGTGCGCCAAGGGCATGGAGGAAACGACGATGGCGCTGATGCACGACGTCGCCCGCGAGGCGCAGCCGGCCGCGCCGGTCGCGGTGCTGTCGGGCCCCACTTTCGCCCACGAGGTCGCCGCGGGCCTGCCTGCCGCGGTCACCCTCGCCGTCGAGGATCCGGCGCTGGGCGAGCGGCTTCGAGCCCGCATCGCCCGCCCCTGGTTCCGCCCCTATCTCTCGGACGACGTCGTCGGCGCCGAGATCGGCGGCGCCGTGAAGAACGTGCTCGCCATCGCCTGCGGGGTGGTCGAGGGCCGGCGGCTCGGCCTCAATGCCCGCTCCGCACTGATCTCGCGCGGCTTCGCCGAAATGACCCGCTTCGGGCTGGTGAGGGGCGCCCGGGCGGAGACTCTCGCAGGCCTGTCCGGTCTCGGCGACCTCGTCCTCACATGCTCCTCCACGAGTTCGCGCAACTTCAGCCTGGGCAAGGGCCTGGGCGAAGGCCTGCAGGCGGCCGAGCTGCTCGCCGACCGCCGCACCGTGGCCGAGGGCGCGCATACGGCGCCGGTGCTGGCCAAGGCGGCGCGAGAGGCGGGGGTGGACATGCCGATCGTGGCGGCGGTCTGCGCCCTGCTCGCCGGCGAGGCGGGGGTCGACGAGGTGGTGGAACGGCTTCTGTCGAGGCCGCTGAGGTCGGAAGGGGTCTAGGGCGAGCCCGTCATTGCGAGGAGCTGGCGACGAAGCAATCCAGCCAGCGTCCGAGGCCGCAGTGGATTGCTTCGCTACGCTCGCAATGACGGCTTCGCCGTCAGAAATCCCAGCAGATGCCCTTATTCTCCCAGTCGCCGTAGCGGGTCGGCTCCTCCCCCTTCGGCCCACCATGCTCCTCCGCCTCCGCCGCCGGCCCGGGCTCGGGCAGCGGCGGGCTGGGCGACAGGTGAGCCGGCGGCTTCACGTGGGGCGGCCGCCGTCCGCTTCGCCCGATTGAAGATGGCTCGCTCATCCCCCACATTTCGGGTGCAGGAGGCCTGGAAGCAAGGATGAACCATTTTCGCACCCTGATGCTGCTTGCGGCGATGACGGCCCTGTTCATGGGGCTGGGCTTCACGATCGGCGGCCCGCGCGGAGCGATCCTCGCCCTGATCGTCGCGGGCGTGATGAACCTCGTCACCTACTGGAATGCCGACCGGATCGTTCTCTCCATGCACAATGCCAAGGAGGTGACGGGACGCGACTGCCCGCAGCTGGTCGGAATCGTCCACAGCCTCGCGGCCCGAGCCGGCCTTCCGAACCCTCGCGTCTACATCATCGATTCGCCGCATCCCAACGCCTTCGCCACCGGCCGCGACCCGGAGCACTCGGCCGTGGCCGCGACCACCGGCCTCCTCGCAATCCTGAGCAAAGAGGAAGTGGCGGCGGTGATGGCGCACGAGCTCGGACACGTTCGCAACCGCGACACTTTGGTGATGACCATGACTGCGACCATCGCCGGAGCCATCTCCATGCTGGCCAATTTCGGCTATTTCTTCCGCGGCGGCGAGCGCTCCAACCCGCTGGCGATGATCGCGGCTTTGATCCTCGCTCCGTTCGCGGCGATGCTGGTCCAGCTCGCCATCAGCCGCACCCGCGAATATGGCGCCGACCGTGCCGGCGCCGAGATTTGCGGCGATCCCCGAGCCCTGGCCTCGGCTCTCGCCAAGCTCCACGAAGGCGCCGCCCGAACCCCGAGCCCGGTGGCGATGCGCAACCCGGCCGCCGCCT
>DATHBY010000077.1:0-4359 GCA_035295885.1 Allosphingosinicella sp. | reverse complement strand
GTGCCGGCCGCCGCCTCGTCGCGGATCATCTGCTCGAGCCGACCCTGGTTGATCGCATCGAGGCCGGAGAAAGGCTCGTCGAGGACGATGAGCTTGGGCCGGTGAACGATAGTGCCGAACAATTGCACGGTCTGCGCCATGCCCTTGGAGAGGCTCCGTATCGGCTTGTCGACATAGTCGGCGAGGCCGTTCGCCCTCAGCATCTCCTCGGCACGGCTCCGGCCCACGCCGAGCGGCAGGCCGCGCAGAGCGCCCATGAAGGCGACCGCCTCGCGCGCCGTCATCGCGGGATAGAGGCCGCGCTCCTCGGGCAGATAGCCGACCTGGCTGGCCACTTCGAGCGGCCGGGTCTGGCCGAGCAGCGAGCGCTCGCCGCTGTCGGGGTCGATGATTCCGAGCAGCATGCGCAGGGTCGTCGTCTTGCCGGCGCCGTTGGGGCCGAGGATGCCGTAGATGCTGCCTTCCGGCACGGCGAGATCGATGCCGTCGACGGCGGTCTTGCCGTCGAAGGCCTTGAACAGCCGTTTCGCCTCAATAGCTAAGCCACTCGCCACGCGTGCCCCCTTTGCGCGCCTGTGGTAGCGAGCGATGATGAGCGAAGGCAAGCCGAAGCTGGCCGACCTGCGGGTCGGGCTGGAAGAGAAAGCGGAGGAGCTGGGCTTCTGCGCGATCGGCTTCGCGCGCTCCGACGCCGCGCCCGCGAGCGGGGAGCGCCTGCGGCAGTGGCTCGCCGACGGGGCCCATGGCGACATGATCTGGATGGAGCAGACGGCGGAGCGCCGGGCGTCTCCGGCCGGGCTGTGGCCGGAGGTGCGCTCCGTAATCTCGCTCGGCATGAGCTACGCGCCCGCCGGGGATCCGCTGGCGCTGGCGGAACGGCCCGAGATCGGACGGATCTCCGTCTACGCGCAGGGCGGCGACTATCACGATACGGTCAAGAAGGCGCTGAAGGCGCTTGCCCGCTGGCTGGTCGACGAGGCGGGGTGCGAACTGAAGGTCTTCGTCGACACGGCGCCGGTGATGGAGAAGCCGCTGGCGGAGGCGGCGGGGCTCGGCTGGCAGGGCAAGCACACCAACCTCGTCAGCCGCCGCGACGGCAGCTGGCTGTTCCTTGCGGCGATCTACACGAGTCTCGAGCTGGAGGAGACGCCGGAGCCGCACGCCGTCCATTGCGGCAGCTGCACCGCCTGCATCGACGTCTGCCCGACCAATGCTTTTCCCGCCCCATACCGGCTCGATGCCCGGCGCTGCATCTCCTACCTCACCATCGAGCACAAGGGGCCGATCCCGGAGGAGTTTCGCGAAGCGATCGGCAACCGCATCTATGGCTGCGACGACTGCCTCGCCGTGTGCCCGTGGAACCGCTTCGCCGACTTGGCCCGGGCGAACAAGGCGTTCCTGCCGCGGGCGGAGCTGGCGGCGCCGAGGCTTGCGGACCTGCTGGCGCTCGACGATTCGGCCTTCCGCAAGGTGTTCGCTGGCTCGCCGATCAAGCGCATCGGGCGAGGGCGCATGGTGAGGAACGCGGCGATCGCCGCGGGCAACAGCGGGCTGCCGGAGCTCGCGCCGGTGCTGGAGCGGCTGACGGCGGACGAGGATCCGGTGGTGGCCGAGGCGGCGGAGTGGGGGCTCGCTAGGCTGTCCTCCCTGCCGGCGGAGCCGGCGGGGAGGGGGACCATTCGAAGGGTGGTGGAGGGGTAAAAGCTGCCGCTTCAGCGGTTCGAGCGCCTGAACCTCGGCTTCCGCGCCGCTACCCCTCCACGATGCTGCGCATGGTCCCCCTCCCCATCTGGCGATGGGGAGGATTTCACCTCCTCGTCAGCGCAGCGACGCAGCTGGCGCGGTCGAAGTCCGTGCCGTCGGGGCGGCGGGCGTCGATATGGGTGACGATCGGCTCGCCGCCGGCCTTGGGCGGATACAGATAGGCGTCGAGGACGCAGGCGGGGCCGGCGAACTGGAGCTTGCGGGCCGGGCCTTCGCGGACGTCGAGCCGGGGCTTGCCGAGATGGATTTCGAGCATTCGGGCGGTCCGGCCGAGGACCGCCTCGAGGCCGCTGGAGGTGTAGGACACCGGGCGTTCGACGGCACCGGGTGCCGCCCTCGCCGGCGGGTCGGCCTTGGCGGTGGCGCAGCCGGCAAGAACGAGCATCGCCGCCAGCGGCGCCGCCTTCCTGCACATCGCGAAATCCATGCCGCCCTCCCCTGTCGCCGGGGCGCAGAGTGGCGCACCGTCGCTGGGAGGGCCACGCACCGGCGCGCCCGCCGCCCTGCCTTTGCCTCGCCTCGCCGCAATTGACGCGCTGCGCGGGGCGCGGCTAGGGCCGCCGCTCCTCCCGCAGCGTAGAGAGAAGCCAGTGACCGACAAGAGCCTCGACGTCCTTTGCATCGGCAACGCCATCGTCGACGTGATCGCCGCCGCCGACGACGATTTCCTCGCCCGGGAGGGGCTGGACAAGGGCTCGATGCGGCTGATCGACGCCGACGAGGCGACCCGGCTCTACGGGCGGATGGGGCCTGGGCGCGAGATCAGCGGCGGCTCGGCGGGGAACACCGCGGCCGGGGTGGCGATGCTCGGAGCGAGCGCCGGCTTCATCGGCCAGGTCGCCGACGACCAGCTCGGCGAGGTCTACCGCCACGACGTCAGCTCGATCGGGGTCGAGTTCACCACTCCGGCCCGGCCGCAGTCGGAGGCTCCGACCGCGCGCTCGCTCGTCCTCGTTACCCCCGACGCCCAGCGGACCATGAACACCTTCCTTGGCGCCGCCCAGAATTTGAGCAGCGAGGCGCTCGACGAGGCTCAGCTCAGGCGCTCGAAGATACTCTATCTCGAGGGCTATCTGTGGGACCCGGAAGTGCCCCGGGCGGCAATGGAGCGGGCGATTGAGATCACCCGGGCGGCCGGCGGCCACGTCGCCTTCACCCTCTCCGACAGCTTCTGCATCGAGCGCCACCGCGACAGCTTCAACGCCCTGATCGACAGCGGCCGCCTCGATATCCTGTTCGCCAACGAGGCGGAGATCGTCTCGCTGACCGGCGAGGACGATTTCGACGCCGCGGTTGCGGCGACGGCGGCGCGGGTGCCGCTGCTCGTGGTCACCCGGGGCGAAAAGGGCGCGGTCGCGGTCGAAGGCGGCGAGCAGGTCGAGGTGCCGGCGGAGCCGGTCGAGCGGATCGTCGACACGACCGGAGCCGGCGACCTGTTCGCGGCGGGCTTCCTGACCGGACGGGCGCAGGGACGCTCGAACCTGGAGAGCCTGCGCATGGGAGCGATCGCCGCGGCCGAGGTCATCTCCCATTACGGAGCGCGGCCCGAGGCGGATTTGAAGGCGCTGGTCGCCGAGCGGCTCGGCTGAACGAAGAAGGGGGGCCGAAGCCCCCCTTCCGTCTCATATTTCGGAAGCTCAGACCGGCGGTTGACGGGGTGGGTCCTGCGGATCGCGCTCGTCGACGCCCGGGATGGACGGCTCGATGGCGTGGATCTCCGGCTCGTGGACCTCGACGAGACCTCGGCCGAGATGGCTCTTCCGGTAGCCGTAGAGCATGTAGAAGACGATCCCGATCGCAGTCCAGACCGGCAGGACGAGCATCGCCTCGCGCGGCAGGTTGAAGAAGAGGAACAGGCAGCCCAGGACCGTGAGCGGGGCGACCAGCCACAGGGCCGGCACCCGGAAGGCGCGCTTGCGGCCCGGATCGCGCTTGCGGAGCAGCCAGACGGCGATTGCGACCATCAGGAAGGCGTAGAGAGTGCCCGCATTGGCGATGTCTGCGAGCTGGCCCACCGGCAGGAACGCCGCTGCGACCGCGACCAGAACGCCGGTCATCGCGGTGACGACATAGGGGGTCTTCCACTTCGGATGCACCTTCGACAGCACCTCCGGCAGAAGGCCGTCGCGCGACATCACGAAGAAGATTCGGGTCTGTCCGAACAGCAGGATGAGGATGACCGAAGGCAGGGCGATGAAGGCCGCGTAGCCGAGCATGTTGCCGATCGTTCCGTAGCCGATCGTGTGGAGGACCTGGGCGAGCGGCTCGCGTGAGCAGACCAGGGCCTCCGCATATTGAGGCAGAGCGCACTGGAGGGCGAGCGCCTCCGAGCCGGTCGGAAGCGGTGCTCCGTTGGCGCCGAAGATCGGCTGGCCGCCGATCGCTCCGACCGCGCCGGCCGCGACCAGCATGTAGAAGACGGTGCAGATTGCGAGGCTTCCGATCAGGCCGATGGGCACGTTGCGCTGCGGATTCTTGGTCTCCTCGGCGGCCGTCGAGACCGCGTCGAAGCCGACATAGGCGAAGAACATGGTCGCCGCCGCGCCGACGACTCCGACGCCTGAGCCGAACCCGCCGAACAGGCCGCCGGGCATG
>DATHBY010000076.1:0-1980 GCA_035295885.1 Allosphingosinicella sp. | reverse complement strand
ACGGCCGCTCCGTGAAGGAAGTCGACGCCCCGCCCGGCGAACGCCTCCTCGACATCGCTCAAGCCAACGGCCAGCCGCTCGAAGGGACCTGCGAGGGCCAGATGGCCTGCTCGACCTGCCACGTCATCGTCGCCGCCGAGGATTTCGCCAGGCTGCCGAGGGCCAGCGAGGAGGAGGAGGACCTGCTCGACCTCGCCGCCCGAGTCACCCGGACCTCGCGCCTCGCCTGCCAGATCCACCTGAGCGAAGACCTGGAAAATCTGACGGTGCGGATGCCCGGCGGCGCGCATAACATGCAGGGACGATGATCGACCGCCGAACCTTCCTCGCCGCCGGGGCCGCCCTCGCCGCCGGCTGCGGCGCCGCCGCCCCGGCCGGAGACTCCGGGCCTGCCCAGGTCGCGATCGACGCTCGGGAGCGCTTCGGGGCGATTCGGGGCACCCTTGGGCCGGGCGGGCGGCTGGGCGTGACCGCGATCGACACCGGCTCGGGCCGGGAGCTGCACTTCGACGCCGATTCCCGTTACGCCATGGCCTCGACCTTCAAGCTGCCTCTTGCCGCGGCAATGCTTGCGCTCGTCGACCGGGGCGCAATCTCGCTCGAGGACAAGCTGCCCATCCCGCCCGGCAAGCTGCTCGACCACTCGCCCGCGGTCGAGAGGTATCGGGACGAGGGCAGCCTCTCGGTCGCTCGTCTCTGCTCGGCCATCGTCGAGCTGAGCGACAACAGCGCCGCCAACATGCTCCTGAGCCGGATCGGCGGCCCGGCGGCATTGACCCGCTTTTTCCGGACCTGCGGCGATCCGGTCACCCGGCTCGATCGTTACGAGATGGAGCTCAACTCCAACCTGCCCGGCGACCCGCGCGACACGACCAGCCCCGCGGCCATGGCCCGCCTCGTGCGAGCGCTGGTGCTCGGCGACGCTTTGGCCGAGCAGTCGCGCCGCCACCTCTCCACCTGGCTGACCAGGGCGGTGCCGGGGCCCGACCGTCTCAAGGCCGGCCTTCCATCTCCCCCCTGGCTGGTCGGCCACAAGACCGGCACCGGGGCCAACGGAGCGGTCAACGACGTCGCCATCGCCTGGCGCTCCCGCGGGTCCGCCATCGTCATTGCCAGCTACCAGAGCGGCGGCAATGCCGCGCCCGCCGCCCGAGCCGCCGCCCACGCGGCGGTAGGGCGGCTGGTTGCGGAGACTTTCGCGTAGCACCATCCGTCATTGCGAGCGTAGCGAAGCAATCCAGTGCGGCCTGGGACGTTCGCTGGATTGCCGCGTCGCTTCGCTCCTCGCAATGACGCCGCCAAAGCTTGCGCGAATCCCTCGTCCGCCCCATATGCGCGGCGGGAGTCGGGCGGACGGCGCTCTCGCCAACCCGGTCAGGTCCGGAAGGAAGCAGCCGTAACGAGTATAAGCGCCGGGTCGTTTCCGGCTCCCACATCCCGTCACCCCAGCGAAGGCTGGGGTCCATGCGGACTCGTTGCCGGCTCCGACTCGGTATGGGATGCCGGCCTTTGCTGGCATGACGATAGGAGCGCCCGCGTCGCTTCTCTTTCACGATTTCAAAGAGCACGAGTCACCCTAAGATTCGCGCTATGTTCTCAAACAAAATCCTACATTGCAACCCTGCTTGTTCCATCTCTGTTCTTTTCTGAGCAGGGGGTGAAGGTGGGCTTCGACAGGCGCCGCCCTACCCGCTAGACTTTGTCCTGCCGAAGCAGAATCGTCACCCCGGACTTGATCCGGGGTCCACCTTTTTCTCAATCCTGGTGGAGGAAGAAGGTGGATGCCGGATCAAGTCCGGCATGACGAATGCCTCGCTTCCATCACAATAGGACAAACTCTAGGTCACCGACTCATAAAGCGCATCCAGATTTTGACTGAGGCAAGTTTGACGAGTGCCAGATAGTTGGCGCTGTTTTTTTCGAAGCGGGTTGCGATGGCTCGGAAGTGTTTGAGCTTGTTGAAGAAGCGCTCGACGAGGT
>DATHBY010000075.1:0-7333 GCA_035295885.1 Allosphingosinicella sp. | reverse complement strand
GGCGCGACCCGGACGTGCTCGACACCTGGTTCTCATCGGCTTTGTGGCCGTTCGCCACTCTCGGCTGGCCGGAGGAGACCGAGCTGCTGAAGCGGCATTATCCCAACGACGTGCTGATTTCCGGCTTCGACATCATCTTCTTCTGGGATGCGCGCATGGCGATGCAGGGCATCCACTTCATGGGCGAGGTGCCGTGGAAGACGCTCTACCTACACGGGCTGGTGCGCGACGCCAAAGGCGCGAAGATGTCGAAGTCGAAGGGCAACACGGTCGATCCGCTCGGCCTGATCGACCGCTACGGTGCCGACGCCCTCCGCTTCACCTTGGCGGCGATGGAAAGCCAGGGGCGCGACATCAAGCTCGATGAGAAGCGCGTCGAAGGCTATCGCAACTTCGCCACCAAATTGTGGAACGCCGCCCGCTTCTGCCAGGCCAACGGCATCGGAGCGAGCGCCGGGCTGGAGCCGCCCGAGGCACGGCTCCCGGTCAACCGCTGGATCGTCGGCGAGACGGTGAAGACGGTTCAGGCGCTCGATTTCAGCCTCGCCGAGCTTCGCTTCGACGAGAGTGCGAATGGGGTCTACCAATTCGTCTGGGCGACCTTCTGCGACTGGTATCTCGAGCTGGTCAAGCCGGTCTCAAGCGCGGACGAGAGAGGCCGGATCGACGAGGAGACGAAGGCGGTCGCGGCGTGGGTGCTCGACCAGATCCTGGTCATGCTCCACCCCTTCATGCCGTTCATCACCGAGGAATTGTGGAACGCGAACCCGCGGGCCTATCCGCTGATCGTGGCGAAATGGCCGATGCCGGACGCTCGCGCCCTCGATCCGGAGGCGGGGCCGGAGATCGATTGGCTGATCAGGCTGGTCAGCGGCATCCGCGCCGCGCGCGCCGAGCTGAACGTGCCCCCGGGGGCGAAATTGCCCCTTCACGTTCGGGACGCCGCCGAGGTCACGCGCGTTCGGCTGGATCGCCACGGTGCCGCTCTGCGGCGGCTGGCCCGCGTAGAATCCGTCGCGTTCGGCGAAGCGGCGGGCGGCGCGGCGCAGGTGGTCGTCGACGAAGCGACCTATATCATTCCGCTCGAAGGAGTGATCGATATCGAGGCGGAGCGGGCGCGGCTCTCCAAAGCCCTGGAGGCAGCCGAGAAGGAGCGGGATTCGCTGGCGGGGCGCCTCGCCAATCCAAGCTTCGTCGAGCGGGCGAAGCCGGAGGCTGTGGAGAAGGCGCGCAGCGACCATGCCGAAAAGGCCTCCGACGCGGAGAAGTATCGAGCGGCGCTGGCGAGGCTGGGATAACCGTCATGCCGGACCCGATCCGGCATCCACCTTTCTTCCCGGTCAATGCGGTTCGAAGAAGGTGGACCCCGGATCAGGCCCGGGGTGACGGTCAGGAAGGCACCACCACCTCGATCGCGCACTGGGCGACCCGGGCCACCACCGGAGTCTTCGCGAGAACCTCGCCGTCGATGGAGATGCGCTGGCGCGGGCGGGTCTCGACGGTGAGCTCGGTGCCGTGGAACTCGCGGGTCGTGCGGTTGCGGGCCGGCAGCTTGAAATATTTGGCGAACCAGTCCCAGATCAGGCTGGAGGCCCGGCGGCCGACCACCGCCTGGACGATGATCTGGCCGCTGTCGACCTCCGCGCTTTCGATCAGCTCGACCCCGCCGTGATGGCCGCCATTGGCGATCCTCACCTCGGTTGCCCAGAAAGTCTCGTCGATGCCCTCGCCGCGGACGGTGAGCCGGAAGGCGTGGAAGCGGATCAGGCACCAGACCGCCCAGATGAGATAGCCGGCGCGTCCGAGATAGCGTTTGAGATTGTGCGGCACGCCCTCGCCGATCATCGGCGACAGGCCCATGGCAGCGCAATTGGCGAAATAATCCTCGTTGATCATTCCAAGGTCGATTCGCCGCCTCTGCCCATTGGCGATCGTGGCGATGGCGCCGTCGAGGTCGAGCGGGATTCCCAGCGTCCGGGCGAAGCTGTTGGCGGTCCCGAGCGGGAGCAGGGCGAAGACGCAGTCGCGGTCGACCACTTCATCGACCGTGTAGGAAAGCGAGCCGTCGCCGCCGCCCACGATCACCATCGGCGCTCCGCTTCGCACCGCTTCCTTGACCGTCGGCACCAGCAGGCGCGGGTCGCGCAGGGCGTGAGCGCTGGTCAGCACGACTCCGGCCTCGGCGAGCTTGTCCACGGCGTCGCGGAACAGCGCCTGGCCCTTGCGGGAATGGGCGTTGACGACGAGGACGGCTTCTTTGGGAACTGGGGCGCTCAAGGACACAAGATGGCAACGCCCGTGGCGAGCGCAAGTGCCCCCCCGTTCATCTTCCCGTGCCGCGCATGGGAAGATCGATCAGAGCGTCGTATCCGCCAGGTTCGACTTGTACTTCGTGTTGGTCTGGCGGTCGTGGATCTCGATGTAGATGTAGCTGGGCGGCACCGTCCCCTCCTCCGTCGCGAACCAGATCTTGCCGAGGTTGGCGGGCGTTCCGAGCGCGCAGAAGCCGTAGAGACGCTTGCCGCGCGAATCGAAAATGTCGACCCAGCTGCGCGAGGAATTGGTGTTGGTCCCGCAGGGGGGCAGGCCGGGCGCCGCGGCGAACATGTCGGCCGGATACTGGTCCTTGTTGAACACGTCGTACCGGTGCCGGACCCAGTTCTTGCCGCCCGTCGAATAATATTCGAGGCCGGTGAGATAGAGGATCGGATTGGGCGGAGCGGCCTGGGCCGGTCCGGTCCCCGCGAGTATGGCCGAAGCCACCACCCCGATGCGCAACCCCAGCGATCTGGTGAACTTCATCGACTGCCCCCTTTCATCCCCATGAGTGAGCCCGGAAGTCTGATTTCGGATATGAGAATGACACCGTTTCGGCCTCGGTACAAGGAAGGCCGATTAGTCGGGGCAGCGCTTTGCACGCGCGTGAAGGGGCGTTACAGCCGCGGCTATGAGCAACGCCGCCTTTCCCGCCCTCCGGCTCCGCCGCACCCGCGCCGCAGCCTGGAGCCGGGCGCTGTTCGCCGAGACCGTGCTGACTCCGGCGGACCTGATCTGGCCGTTGTTCATCGCCGAAGGGCAGGGGGTTGAGGAGCCGTGCCCGAGCCTGCCGGGAGTCTCGCGCCGGTCGATCGACCGGCTGGGTGCAGTGGCGCGCGAGGCGCGGGACCTCGGCATCCCCTGCATCGCGCTGTTCCCGAACACCCCGCGCCAGCTTCGAACCGAGGACGGGCGCGAGGCGCTCAACCGCGACAACCTGATCTGCCGGGCCGTGCGGGCGGTGAAGGAGGCGGCGCCGGAGGTCGGAGTGCTCACCGACGTCGCGCTCGATCCCTATACGGCGCACGGCCATGACGGACTGATCAACTCCGAGGGTTACGTGCTCAACGACGCCACCAGCGCGGTGCTGGCCGAGCAGGCCCTGGTCCAGGCCGGGGCCGGGGCCGATATCGTCGCGCCCTCCGACATGATGGACGGACGCGTCGGAGCGATCCGGTCGGCGCTCGAGCGCGAGGGCCATGTCAACGTCCAGATCATGGCCTATGCGGCCAAATATGCGAGCGCCTTCTACGGCCCGTTCCGCGACGCGGTCGGTTCGAGCGGCCTGCTCAAGGGCGACAAGAAATGCTATCAGATGGACCCGGCCAATGCCGAGGAGGCGCTGCGTGAGGTCGCGCTCGACCTTGCCGAGGGCGCCGACAGCGTCATGGTGAAGCCGGGACTTGCCTATCTCGACATCGTCCGGCGGGTGAAGGAGCGCTTCGAGGTGCCCGTCTTCGCCTATCAGGTGTCGGGCGAGTATGCCATGATCGAGGCCGCCGCCGCGGCCGGCGCGGGTGAGCGCGACGCCCTGGTGCTGGAGACTTTGATGGCGTTCAAGCGGTCAGGCTGCTCGGGCGTCCTGACCTACCACGCGCCGGTGGCGGCGAGGCTGCTCGCGCGGTGACCGCGGCCCCGGTGCAAGGCGCGGCGGAGTCCTCGCGCGAGCGCTTCGCAAAGCCGCTTTTCCTGCTCACGGTGCTGACGGGCTCGTTCCTCCTCTTCCTCACCCAGCCGATGATCGCCCGCATGGCGCTGCCGAGGCTGGGCGGGGCGCCGGCGGTGTGGAACAGCGCCATGCTGGTCTATCAGGGCCTGCTCCTGGCCGGTTACGCCTACGCCCATTTCCTGACCCGGCTTCGGCCGCGGCGGCAGGCGGGGCTGCATCTCGCACTGTTCGCGGTGGCCGCTCTGTGGCTGCCGATCGGGGTCTCCAACGCGGTGCTTCCCGCCGATGCGGTGCCCGCCCTGTGGGCGCCCTGGTTCCTGGCCAGCTCGATCGGGCCGCTCTTCTTCATCGTCTCGGCGCAGGCGCCGCTGATGCAGCGCTGGTACGCGCTGGAGAGCGCTCGTGGCGATCCCTATCCGCTCTACGCCGCCTCCAATCTCGGCAGCTTCGCGGGCCTGCTCTCCTACCCCCTGCTGGTCGAGCCGTTGCTAACCCTGGAGCAGCAGAGCCTCCTCTGGTCGGCCGGCTACATCCTGCTCGTGCTGATGGTCGTCGCCTGCGCCCTGACCGTGCCCGCCGCCGCGGTGGAGGCGATGCCGAAGCCGGCCGGTCCGGCGCCGTCATGGCGTCGGCTGCTCCACTGGGTGGCGCTCGCCGCAATTCCGTCCGGGCTGATGCTTTCGACGACCACCCACCTCACCACCGACATCGTCGCCGTGCCGCTCCTGTGGGTCCTGCCGCTCGCTTTGTATCTGCTCAGCTTCGTCATCGCCTTCGCCCACCGGCGCGGAGCGGCTGGCCTGGTCGTCAACATCGCGCCCTTGTTCCTGCTCGTCGCCGGCGGCTTCGCCTTCAGCGGCGGTTCGGACCTGCCCTTCATCACCGCCACCCTTGGGCTGCTGCTGCTGTTCATCATCGCGGTCGCGCTCCATGCCGAGATGTACCGGCGGCGGCCGGAGCCGGCGCACCTCACCTCTTTCTACCTCGCCATGGCGATGGGCGGCGTTTTGGGCGGAGTGTTCTGCGCCATCCTGGCGCCGACCCTGTTCGACTGGGCCTACGAGCATCCGCTGCTGATCGTCGCCGCGGCCCTGCTGATGCCGCAGTCGCCCTTCATCCCCTGGGCGCAGGACATGCCGGCGCGGCTGCGCTGGCTGCTGGTGATCGGAGCGCTGGCACTCTCCTGGGCGGTCGACCAGCGTCTGGGGCCGTTTACGAGCGACGGCGCCGCTCTGGTCGGGAGCATCCTGATCTCGCTCGTCGCTCTCGCCTTCATCGGTTTCCGCTGGGCCTTCGCTGCGGGCCTCGCGGCGCTGATGCTGAGCTATGGCGGCTGGACCAAGCTCGAGGAGAGCCGCGACGGCATCCGCACTCGGAGCTATTTCGGAGTCTATACCGTCACCACCCGCCGAAGCCCGCCGTCGCGCCAGCTGACCCACGGCACCACGCTTCACGGAGTTCAGAACCTGACGCCCGGGGGTGAAACCGAGCCGACCTCTTATTATGCCCGCCGCTCCGGCGTCGGCTACGCGCTCGCCGCCCTGCCCATCTTCCACGGTCCCGATGCCGCGGTCGGGATCGTCGGCCTCGGCACCGGAACGCTCTCCTGCTACGCTCAGCCGGGGCAGGACTGGCGTTTCTTCGAGATCGATCCGGCCATGGTCCGGATCGCCAGGGACCCGTCGATCTTCACCTTCCTGTCGAGATGCGCTCCGCAGGCGAAGGTGGTGCTGGGCGACGCTCGCCTCAGCCTCGGCAGGGAGCCGCCGGGCCGGCTCGACCTGCTCGCCGTCGACGCCTTTTCGTCGGACGCCATTCCGATCCACCTCCTCACCCGCGAGGCGCTTCAGGTCTACCGCCGGGCGCTGAAGCCGGACGGGCTCCTCCTCCTCCACATCTCCAACCGCTATCTCGACCTCGAGCCGGTGCTCGCCGCCGCCGCCGGGCGCGACGGCTGGCACGCCGCCGCCTTCGATTACTCGCCCGCCGCGGAGGAGGAGGGGCGCAATCTGTCGCGCTCGGTCTGGGTCGCGATGACGAGCGACGCCGACGCGCTGATGACTCTCAGGATCGCGAGCGCGGAAGACGCCCACCACTGGCGCCCGCTGCTCGGGAGGCCGGGCTTCCCCGGCTGGACCGACGATTATGCAAGCATCCTGCCACTGCTGGAGGACTGGAACGCCTGGCTGCCGGGGCTTCTGAAGCAATGACCCTCGAGACCCCTAGGCTCCGGCTTCGCGACTGGCGCGAGGAGGATATCGAGCCCTTCATCCGCCACCTCAACGTCGAGCCGGTGATGCGCTGGCTGGGCGGAGTGAGGACTCCCGGGCAGCAGGAGGCGGCGGTCCGCGAGCGCTTCATGGCGTGGCAGGAGACCCGCGGCTTCACCTTCTGGGCGGCCGAGCGCAGGGTGGATTGCGAGCTGCTCGGCTTTTGCGGGCTCAAGATCGCCGACGATGCCGGAAGCCCAGTCGAGGGCGAGCTGGAAATCGGCTGGCGGCTGCGCGAGGATGCGTGGGGCCAGGGCTATGCGAAGGAAGCGGCGATCGCGTCGCTCGACTTCGCCTTCGGGCCGCTCGCCGCGCCGCGGGTCGTGTCGCTGACCGTCTCGGGCAACGAGTCGAGCTGGGGGCTGATGGAGCGTCTCGGAATGACTCGGCGGCCCGACCTCGACTATGAAGGACCGGAGTGGGCCGACGGCCGGGTGATGGTCTACCGAATCGAGAGGGAAGAATGGACACCGGGCGGCTCATAAGCTTCGGCGGCAAGGCCCCGCTCGTCGATCCCTCCGCCTTCGTCGCTCCGGGTGCCATCCTGATCGGCGACATCGAGATCGGAGCGGAAGCCAGCATCTGGTACAATTGCGTGCTCCGCGGAGACGTCAATCGCATCCGCGTCGGCGCCCGCTCCAACATCCAGGACGGAACCGTCCTCCATGTCGATTCGCCGCGGCCGGGCAACGAAGCCGGCCTTCCGACCCTCATCGGCGATGACGTGCTGATCGGCCACATGGCGATGGTCCATGGCTGCATCCTTCACGACCGCGCCTTCGTCGGGCTGGGAGCGATCGTGATGGACGGCTGCGAGATCGAGAGCGGCGGAATGCTTGCCGCGGGCGCCCAGCTCCCGCCCGGGCGCCGGATCCCGGCAGGCCAGCTCTGGGCGGGCCGGCCGGCCAAATATGTCCGCGACCTCGGCGAGGGGGAGATTGCGGGGCAGCAGGAGGGAGTCGCCCATTATGTCGCTTTGGCCAAGCTCCACGCCGCCGCGCTCAGGGGCGGATGAGGCTCTCACCGAGCCGCCGAAGGCGGTCGGACTGGCCGTCGGCCAAAGCCTGTATCTCGGCGG
>DATHBY010000074.1:0-3942 GCA_035295885.1 Allosphingosinicella sp. | reverse complement strand
CCGGCGAAGGCCGGAATCCATGAACACAGGCAGCCTCGCGAGAGGCGCGGCGATCGATTTGAAGCGTCATCCCGGACTTGATCCGAGATCCACCTTCCTCGGGCGTTGAAGCGCACAAGAAGATGGATGCCGGATCAAGTCCGGCATGACGAAGTGGGCCAGGGTCATTGCCCGGTGCTCCAGGAGCGTGGCGTTCACGGATCCCCGACCTACCCCGGAACGACGAAACAGGACAAAGGCCGCCCGCTCCTTTGAGCCGGCGGCCTTTTCTTTTGGTGTTCATATACCTTGCAAACTAGTATGGGCACGACCTGCCAAAGCGTGCCTGCCATTCGGCATCGCGGATAGCCTTAGCCCGCTCTTCGCAGTCCGTAGCTTGCTCCTCGCGCCTCAGTTTCTTTTCCTTTTCGCTTACGTGCACATACGGACGTTCGACCCTAAGAGGGTGATCAACCGAGCTTGAGCTCGGTCGAGGGGGACCATACCTACCCCAGTCGAATGTAGTCATATATGGCTTTCCCACTGAATTTCGTGACGGTCACTGAATTCCCGAATTGTCACTCTCTGCCCGTCCCGCCTACTATTAATGCGAATAGACAGGGGGAAGAAATTGAAGGTCTACATCGCAAACTTTGGGCTGGAAAACTTCGAGTGGCCCGGTTGCCTCAGCGGCGGATACGTGGCGACGATGCAGGACGAGCGAGTCCACCCGTTCTGGGCGGCTGGCGACCGTCAAGACTATATCGACTTCTGTGTTAAGAACTTGACCACAGCCAGAGGGCTGGCTCCGACCCGGGCGGTCGCCAGCCGATGGTACAATCTCGCAACCATCATCGTCGAAAGTGAGGGCGACCTTTGGCTTCACCGGCAAGGCGATAAGCTTTGGTGGACGATAACTACAAGTGATCCGCCCAGCATCACTCTCGCGCCAGACTTGAAGCCGCTGCCCAACAGCACCGAGAACGTCTTTTACTATCGAAAACCGGCGCGACCGTGGTCGCATAGGAACAAACAGGGCGCTCCTTTGGAATGGCGGGGGCTACATCCCAAAGCGCCCGATTTCCTTATGACGGAGGCGACCCTTCAGCAGCTTGGCCCGGACTATGCTGAATATGCGCTCGCCCTAATAGAGGGGGCCGATCTCAGCAGTTGGCATGACCGGGCAGAGTGGCGGGCGAAAACCGAAACCGGCTCCCGCAGGCAGCCAGTGAATTCCTTCGGTACCAAGCAGAAAACATTCTTTGAAATGGCAGATCGTGCGTGGACGACGGCGCTTGGCGCGAATGGTCAGGAGATTTCGCGAAGGGTCAAAAACAAGGAATTCAGATTCGCTGACCGCCATCAGCTGGCTGACTACATCGCCAGCCTTTACGAGGCCCAAGAGGGGTTATGCGCTCTCACCGGTCTAACCCTCCAATTCAAGGGCGGCGACGATCCTGAGCTATGCTGTTCCCTGGATCGAATAGACAGTGACGGCCACTATGAGCCGGGTAACCTGCAGGTCGTGTGCAAATTTATCAACCGATGGAAGTCGAATGGGGACGACAGCGAGTTTCGGCGCCTGACGGAGCTGGTTCGGCAATCCCCAGGATTCTGAAGGCTCAAAAGCAGCGAAGGATACGTTTGAATTGCGGAGGACGGTGACAGTCACTAGTGACAGTCACCGAGCCCACCCACTAGTGACAGTCACCGAGCCGGCCACCAACTCCGCAGCCGCCCTAGCGGCGCCCCAGGTCGAACGACGAACTCCCCCTTACCCCTCTGCCGCAGAGCCTTTGGTTTTTTGGTGCTTTGGGTGAAACAGCGGCCTTGATGATCGTCATTTGGCAATCACCAGGAGATGGACTCTCGGCTCCGAAGCGCCGCCTTCCGCGTCGTGAGCGACCGGACGGCCATCGCGCAATCCTGCGCCGACATGGCGTTTGGATCAAAATCTTCACCCCGGACCCGTCCGGGGTCCCCTTCTTCGATCAGTGGAAATGAACGCAAGGGTGGATGCCGGATCACCCCGGAATGACGAGACAGGCACACCTGAACACCCAGCGTTCCAGTCTCACGCCGCTCGATGCAGCTGCGGCTCCGGGATCGGCTCGCCCGCCTTGCGCGCGCAATGGATCCAGGTCGCGATCGCGTCCTCGACGTTGGCGAGCGCCTCCGCGCGGGTTTCGCCGTCGGACATGCAGCCGGGCAGTTCCGGCACCGTCGCCAGGAAGCCTCCGCCATCCTCTCCGGACAGGGGCTCGATCACCACCTTGTAGCTGCCGCGCGCGTCGGTCACGTCTGCTCCTCTCGGGCGGCCCGCACCGCGTCGACGTAGCGGACCAGCTGTCGGATATATACGGGCTTGATCGGCCGCCTGAAAGGGATGGTGAGGCGGCGGGCCTGGCCGTCATCCTTGATGCCGTAGTGAGAGCCGCCCGCCGGCCCGTCCAGCTCCAGCTCGAAGGCCGCGCACAGGGTTTTCACGTCCTCGATCCGCCAGTCGCGGGGATTGGCGCGCATCCGCTCCAGCACTTCAGCCCGCGCACCATGGTCTTCGCTTATCGCAAATAAGATACTCAGAATAGCCGAAAAGAAGGAATAACGTGCCCGGCCGAAGCCTTGGCCTCTTCTCAGCATTCGTCGACGCCCATTGACCGGGCAATCTGTTCGTGATATGCTCTCGCCGCCGCCGATTCGGTTCCTTGAACCCTCCCCCGCCGCCGGCGGCATGACCGGGGAGACTGAAGATCGGAAGACCGCCGGAGCCCGCCCCAAGGCCGGGGCCGTGCTCCACAGGGTGAGGCGCCCATTAAGTCCACTTCGTCCACTTCTCCCGTTCCGGACATGCCAGACCGTCGTCGAGTCCACTTCGTCCACTTCGCCCGGTTCCGGACAGGCGCGAAAGGCGCCCGTCGCGTCCACTTCGTTCACTTCGTCCGAATCCGGACAGCGCATCGATCCTTGCGGCGCCCCCGCCGGCGCCATCGCGACGGCCAGGCGCCGAGCCCCCGCCCCAAGGGGCCCTTTTTCGTTGCACCTTCGCCCAAGCCGGTGTTCAGGGGCGGCGGCGCTTGAGGAGGACCCATGCTGAAGCTCATCATCGGCAACAAGGCCTATTCCTCCTGGTCGCTGCGCGGCTGGCTCGCCGTGAAGCAGTCGGGGATCGCTTTCGAGGAGATCACCGTCCCCCTCTTCGACGAGGAATGGGAGAAGACCCGCGAGGGCAACGAATTCGCCCCCTCGGGCGGCAAGGTGCCTGTGCTCTGGGACGACCAGGCGGTGATCTGGGACTCGCTCGCCATCGTCGAATGGCTGGCCGACAGGAGCGGCCGCGACCGCTTCTGGCCCAAGGACGAGGTCGCCCGGGGGATGGCGCGCTCGATGGCAGCGGAGATGCATTCGAGCTACGACAATCTGCGCCGCGAATGCCCGATGAACCTCAGGAAGCAGTTCCCGCCGAAGGAGATGTCCGAGAACGTCCGGCAGGAGGCGGTGAGGATCCTCGAGCTTTGGGCGCAGGCTCGGGCCCGGCACGGCGGCGGCGGGCCCTATCTGTTCGGAACCTTCGGTGCAGTCGACATCATGTTCGCTCCGGTCGTCACCCGCTTCGTCACCTACTCCATCCCGGTCCCCCGCTTCGCCGCGGCCTATATGGAGGGAATGCTCTCCCACCCCTGGCTTCGCGAGTGGGTCGAGGCGGCGCAGGAGGAGCCCTGGGTGATCGAGAAATACGAGACCCAGGCGGCGGACTGAGCCTTTCCTCCGTCATTGCGAGCGAAGCGAAGCAATCCAGCGCTGCGTCTGCGCCCGCTGGATTGCTTCGTCGCTTCGCTCCTCGCAATGACGGCGATGCCCTCAATAAGGCGTGCCGTCCTTGCGGGTGAAGCGGCTGGCGGCGCCGTCGAGATGAAGGTCGATGTCCGGGTAATGGCAATCGGTCGCCGCCGACCGGCCGACGGC
>DATHBY010000073.1:0-7458 GCA_035295885.1 Allosphingosinicella sp. | reverse complement strand
ACGCTGAAGAAGCTGATCCGCAAGGGCACGCTCAACTTCTCCTTCGTCCGGGTCCTCTGCGGCTCGGCGTTCAAGAACAAGGGCGTCCAGCCTCTGCTCGATGCGGTGATCGACTATCTGCCGAGCCCGCTCGACATCCCGCCGGTCGAGGGCCTGAAGCTCGACGGCGTGACCACCGAGACCCGTCCGGCCAGCGACGAGGCGCCTTTCTCGGCGCTCGCCTTCAAGATCATGAACGACCCGTTCGTCGGGACGCTCACCTTCGCGCGCATCTATTCCGGCAGGCTCGACAGCGCCTCGGTGGTGATGAACTCGGTGAAGGACAAGAAGGAGAAGGTCGGCCGCATGCTGCTCATGCATGCCAACGACCGCGAAGACATCCAGGTGGCCTATGCCGGCGACATCGTCGCTCTGGCGGGTCTCAAGGACACGACGACCGGCGACACGCTCTGCGCCCAGAACGCCCCGGTCATCCTCGAGCGGATGGAGTTCCCGGACCCGGTCATCGAGGTCGCGGTCGAGCCCAAGACCAAGGCGGACCAGGAGAAGATGGGCGTCGCTCTCAATCGCCTCGCCCGCGAGGATCCGTCCTTCCGGGTCACCTCGGACCACGAATCCGGCCAGACGATCATCAAGGGGATGGGCGAGCTCCACCTCGAGATCCTCGTCGACCGGATGAAGCGCGAGTTCAAGGTGGACGCCAACGTCGGCGCTCCGCAGGTCGCCTATCGCGAATATCTCGCCAAGCCGGTCGAGCTCACCTACACCCACAAGAAGCAGTCGGGCGGTTCCGGCCAGTTCGGCGAGGTCAAGGTGAAGGTGTCGCCGTCCGAGCGCGGCTCGGGCTTCGTCTTCAAGGACGAGATCAAGGGCGGCAACATCCCGCGCGAATATATCCCGTCGGTCGAGAAGGGCATGCGCGAGACGGCCGAGACCGGCTCGCTGATCGGATTCCCGATCATCGACCTCGAAGTTCAGCTGATCGACGGCAAGTATCACGACGTCGACTCCTCCGCTGTCGCTTTCGAGATCACCGGCCGCGGCGCGATGCGCGAAGCGGCTCAGAAAGCGGGCATCAAGCTGCTCGAGCCGATCATGAAGGTTGAGGTCGTCACCCCGGAGGACTATCTGGGCGACGTCATCGGCGATCTGAACAGCCGCCGCGGGCAGATCCAGGGCACCGACAGCCGGGGCAACGCCCAGGTCGTCGAGGCGATGGTGCCGCTTGCGAATATGTTCGGCTACGTTAATGAGCTGCGGTCCTTCAGCCAGGGCCGCGCCCAGTACACGATGCAGTTCTCGCATTACGACGAGGTGCCGGCGAACATCGCGGAAGAGGTGAAGGCGAAGCTCGCCTGACCGGCTAAGATTTTGAATTAGTGTTTAAAACGAGGATTAGGGAAAATGGCGAAAGCTAAATTCGAGCGGACGAAGCCGCACTGCAACATCGGCACGATCGGTCACGTCGACCATGGCAAGACGTCGCTCACCGCGGCGATCACCAAGGTCCTCGCCAAGACCGGCGGCGCGACCTACACGAGCTATGCCAATATCGACAAGGCTCCCGAAGAGCGCGAGCGCGGCATCACCATCTCGACCGCCCACGTCGAATATGAGACCCAGGCGCGCCACTACGCCCACGTCGATTGCCCTGGCCATGCCGATTATGTGAAGAACATGATCACCGGCGCCGCCCAGATGGACGGAGCGATCCTGGTCGTTTCGGCCGCCGACGGCCCGATGCCCCAGACCAAGGAGCACATCCTGCTCGCCCGCCAGGTCGGCGTGCCTTCGATCGTCGTCTACATGAACAAGGTCGACCAGGTCGACGACGAGGAGCTGCTGGAGCTCGTCGAGCTCGAGATCCGCGAGCTGCTCTCGTCCTACGATTTCCCGGGCGACGACATTCCGATCGTCAAGGGCTCGGCTCTGGCCGCGCTCGAGGACAGCAACGAGGAGATCGGCGAGAAGTCGATCCTCGAGCTGATGGCGGCCGTCGACAGCTACATCCCGCAGCCCGAGCGTCCGCTCGACCGTCCGTTCCTTATGCCGATCGAAGACGTGTTCTCGATCTCCGGCCGCGGCACCGTCGTCACTGGCCGGGTCGAGACCGGAATCGTCAAGGTCGGCGAGGAAGTCGAGATCGTCGGCATCAAGGACACCCGCAAGACCGTCGTCACCGGCGTCGAGATGTTCCGCAAGCTGCTCGATCAGGGCCAGGCCGGCGACAATATCGGTGCTCTCATCCGCGGCGTCGGCCGTGAGGAAGTCGAGCGCGGGCAGGTTCTCTGCAAGCCGGGCTCGATCAAGCCGCACACCGACTTCTCGGCCGAGGTCTATGTCCTCTCGAAGGACGAAGGCGGCCGCCACACGCCGTTCTTCGCCAACTACCGTCCGCAATTCTACTTCCGCACGACCGACGTGACCGGCGAAGTGGTTCTGCCGGAGGGGACCGAGATGGTCATGCCGGGCGACAACGTGAACCTGGGCGTCAAGCTCATCGCCCCGATCGCGATGGACCAGCGCCTGCGCTTCGCGATCCGCGAAGGCGGCCGGACCGTCGGCGCGGGGGTTGTCGCCACGATCACGAAGTAGTAGAGGCACGCGCAGCCGCCCGGATCGGTAGGATTCGGGCGGTTCGCATTTTTGTTGAGTATGGGTGGAGCGCTTCACCCGTCATGCCGGACTTGATCCGGCATCCACCTTCTTCGGGCCGCGAGGTTGGAAGGCAGGTGGATCCCGGATCAAGTCCGGGATGACGATGTTGAGCAAGTCCACCGGGTTTGGCTCTTTGGCATCGGTATAGGTATGGAAACGCAGAACATCCGCATTCGCCTGAAGGCTTTCGACCATCGTGTCCTGGATCAGGCCACGGGCGACATCGCCGACACGGCTCGCCGCACGGGTGCTCTCATCCGCGGGCCCATTCCGCTGCCGACGCGCATCGAGAAGTTCACCGTCAACCGCTCGCCCCACGTCGACAAGAAGTCGCGCGAGCAGTTCGAGGTGAGGACGTACAAGAGGCTGCTCGACATCGTGCAGCCGACGCCGCAGACCGTCGACGCTCTGATGAAGCTCGATCTGGCCGCCGGCGTCGACGTGGAGATTAAATTGGCCTAAGGGCCGGCGCGTCACCCCGGCGGAGGCCGGGGCCCATGAACACCGCGGGTCGAAAGCTCGCTCCACCGTGTTCATGGATGCCGGATCAAGTCCGGCATGACGAGAGAGGGTGATACCGCGGAAGCATCGCTTCCGGTCTGCGTCCCCGCCGTTCCGCCTTCGGGTGGAGCAACAGCCCAGGCGGGGCACGCATATATTTTGGGCTGGCAAGCCCCCCGGATCGTCCGCGGGGCCTCTGTCATGAGGAGTTTGGTCATGCGCACCGGCGTGATCGCGAAGAAAATGGGGATGACCCGCTTGTTCCAGGAGGACGGCCGCCACGTGCCGGTCACCGTCCTGGCGCTCGAAAATGTCCAGGTGGTGGCTCGCAAGGAAGCGGGGCGCGACGGCTATACCGCGCTCCAGCTCGGCGCCGGCACCGCGAAGGTGAAGAACGTCGCCAAGCCGCAGCGCGGCCATTTCGGCAAGGCCGAGGTGGAGCCGAAGGCGAGGATCGCGGAGTTCGTCGTCGCCGAGGACGCGCTGCTCGATGTGGGCGCGGAGATCACCGCCGACCATTTCGTCGCAGGCCAGTTCGTCGACATCCAGGGCTCGACCCAGGGCAAGGGCTTCCAGGGCGGAATGAAGCGCTGGGGCTTCGGCGGTCTCCGGGCCACCCACGGCGTCTCGCTCTCGCACCGCTCGCTCGGCTCGACCGGCCAGCGTCAGGATCCGGGCCGGGTCTTCAAGAACAAGAAGATGGCCGGGCATATGGGCGCGAAGAACCGCACCCAGCAGAATCTCGAAATCGTCCGCACCGACCTCGAGCGCGGTCTCCTCTTCGTCAAGGGCTCCGTCCCAGGCCACAAGGGCGGCTGGCTGCTGGTCAAGGATTCGGTCAAGATCCCTCGCCCGGAAGGCGCCCCCTATCCGGCGGGCATCCGCGCCATCGCCGACCAGGTCGAGCATGAGGAAGCTCCGGCTGGAATGGTCGAAGCCGCCGCCACCCACGAATTGCCGCCGCTGCCGGGCGCCGAGGAAGTCGCCGCCGGTGTCGCCGAGTCCGACGCCCAGGCGGTTTCCGGCGCGGCCGACGAGAGCAAGGAAAGCTAAGCCATGAAGGTCAAGGTTCAGACCCTGGACGGCGGCAAGCCGGGCAAGGACATCGAGCTCTCCGACGAGGTGTTCGGAGTCGAGCCCCGCGCCGACATCCTCCATCGAGTCGTCACCTGGCAGCTCGAGAAGCGCCGGGGCACCGCTCGCGGCGCCCGCGAGCGCTCCGACGTCGCCCGCACCGGCAAGAAATACGGCCGCCAGAAGGGCGGCGGCACCGCCCGCCACGGCGACCGGCGCGCTCCGATCTTCGTCGGCGGCGGCAAGGCCCACGGTCCGCGGGTCCGCGATTTCGATCCCTCGCTGAACAAGAAGGTCCGGGCGCTCGGCCTCAAGATGGCGCTGTCGTCGAAGGTTCGCGACGGGCGGCTCGTGGTGGTCGAGAATCTCGATCTCTCCGAGGCGAAGACCAAGGCGCTCAAGGAGCGGCTGGCCGGCTTCGACCTCGGCCGCAGCGCGCTGGTCATCGACGGCGATGCTCTCAACGTCGGCTTCGCCCAGGCCGCCGGCAACCTTCGCGAGATCGACCTGCTCCCCGCCATCGGGGCCAATGTCTACGACATCCTCAACCATGACACGCTGGTGCTGACCCGCGCCGCCGTCGAGACGCTGGAGGCCCGGTTCAATGGCTAAGGCTCCCAAGAAGCAGCAGGTCGACATCAACCATTACGATGTCGTCCTCGCCCCCGTGATCACCGAAAAGTCGACCATGCTCTCCGAGCATAATGCGGTCGTCTTCAAGGTCTCGAACGACGCCACCAAGCCGCAGATCAAGGCGGCCGTCGAGGCGCTGTTCAAGGTCGACGTGACGGGCGTCAACACGCTCAATCAGAAGGGCAAGACCAAGCGCTGGAAGGGTCGCCCCTACACGCGCTCGGACGTCAAGAAGGCGATCGTGACGCTGGCCGAAGGCCAGTCCATCGACGTCACCACCGGTATCTGAGGCTAGGGAAATGGCACTCAAGACATATAACCCGACGACCTCGTCGCAGCGCGGCCTGATCCTCGTCGACAAGTCGGCGCTCTGGAAGGGCAAGCCCGTCAAGGCGCTGACCGAAGGCAAGAAGAAGACCGGCGGCCGCAACAACAAGGGCCATGTGACCTCGCGCGGAATCGCCGGCGGCCACAAGCAGCGCTACCGCTATATCGACTTCAAGCGTCGCAAGTGGGACGTCCCGGCCACCGTCGAGCGGCTGGAATACGATCCCAACCGCACCGCCTTCATCGCTCTGGTGAAATATGAGGACGGCGAGCTCACCTACATCATCGCGCCCCAGCGCCTCGCTCCGGGCGACACCGTCGTCGCCGGCCGCAAGGTCGATGTGAAGCCGGGCAATGCGATGGAGCTGGGCCAGATGCCGGTCGGAACCATCGTCCACAACGTGGAGATGAAGCCGGGCAAGGGCGGCCAGCTGGCCCGCTCCGCCGGCACCTACGTCCAGGTCGTCGGCCGCGACCGCGGCATGGTCATGGTCAGGCTCAATTCAGGCGAGCAGCGCTATGTGCGTTCGGACTGCATGGCCACCGTCGGCGCCGTCAGCAACCCCGACAACCAGAACCAGAATTTCGGCAAGGCCGGACGCACCCGCTGGATGGGCCGTCGTCCGCTCACCCGCGGAGTCGCCAAGAACCCGGTGGACCACCCGCACGGCGGCGGCGAAGGCCGCACCTCGGGCGGCCGTCATCCGGTCACCCCGTGGGGCAAGCCGACCAAGGGCGCTCGTACCCGCAACAACAAGGCGACGGACAAGATGATCATCCGGTCCCGCCACGCGAAGAAGAAGAGGTAATCCATGGCCCGCTCCGTCTGGAAAGGTCCGTTCGTCGAGCTGTCGCTGCTGAAGAAGGCAGAGGCCGCGCAGGATGCGAAGACCCGTGCGCCGATCAAGACCTGGTCGCGCCGCTCCACGATCCTGCCGCAGTTCGTCGGCCTCACCTTCAACGTCTATAACGGCCGGAAATTCATTCCCGTGTCCGTCAACGAGGACATGGTCGGGATGAAGCTCGGCGAGTTCGCGCCGACTCGCTACTTCCCCGGCCACGCGGCCGACAAGAAGGGGAAGAGGTAAGCCATGGGCAAGCAGGCATCCCCCCGCCGGGTGGCCGACAACGAGGCGCTCGCGGTCAACACCCAGATCCGCGGCTCGGCCCAGAAGCTGAACCTCGTCGCGGCCCTGATCCGCGGCCGCAAGGTCGAGGACGCTCTCAACATCCTCCAATTCTCGCCCAAGGCGATGGCGGTGGATGTCCGCAAGGTGCTCGCCTCGGCGATCGCCAATGCCGAGAACAACCACAATCTCGACGTCGACGCGCTCGTCGTCGCCGAGGCCTCGGTCGGCAAGAGCCTTTCGATGAAGCGGTTCACGCCGCGCGCCCGCGGCCGTTCGAGCCGGATCGTCAAACCGTTCAGCCGCGTGCGCATCGTCGTCCGCGAGCAGCAGGAAGCGTAAGCACATGGGTCAGAAATCCAATCCGATCGGTATGCGGCTGCAGATCAACCGCACCTGGGACAGCCGCTGGTATGCCGAAGGCGCCGATTACGGCCGGCTTCTGCTCGAGGACCTCAAGATCCGCGCCTACATCATGAAGGCGCTGCCGCAGGCGGCGATCTCCAAGGTGGTGATCGAGCGTCCGGCCAAGCTTTGCCGGGTCTCCATCTATGCCGCGCGACCCGGCGTGATCATCGGCAAGAAGGGCGCCGACATCGAGAAATTGAGGAAGCAGCTCGGCTCGATGACTTCGTCCGACGTGTCGCTGAACATCGTCGAGATCCGCAAGCCCGAGATCGACTCCAAGCTCGTCGCCCAGGGCGTCGCCGACCAGCTCGAGCGCCGGATTGCCTTCCGCCGCGCCATGAAGCGCGCGGTCCAGTCGGCGCTGCGCCTCGGCGCCGAGGGCATCCGCATCACCTGCTCGGGCCGCCTCGGCGGAGCCGAGATCGCCCGCACCGAATGGTATCGCGAGGGCCGGGTGCCGCTGCACACGCTGCGCGCCCACCTCGATTATGCCGAAGCGCAGGCCCACACCTCCTATGGCGTGTGCGGCGTGAAGGTCTGGATCTTCAAGGGCGAGATTCTCGGCCACGATCCGCTCGCCCAGGACCGGCTGATGATGGAGGCTCAAACCTCCGGCGTCCGCCCGGCCCGCTGAGTTAGGAACGAGTAATGCTGCAACCCAAACGCACCAAGTTCCGCAAGGCCTTCAAGGGCCGGATCCACGGCGACGCCAAGGGCGGAACCGCCCTCA
>DATHBY010000072.1:0-3492 GCA_035295885.1 Allosphingosinicella sp. | reverse complement strand
CCGGTGGGCGAGGTGACGACTCCGATGACTCGCGGCGCGAACGGCAGGCGCTTCTTGCGGGCGGCGTCGAACAGTCCTTCGGCGGCGAGGGCGCGGCGGCGCTTGTCGAGCAGGGCCATCAGCGCCCCCTGCCCGGCAAGCTCGAGCCGTTCGATAACGATCTGGTAGCGCGAGCGGCCCGGATAGGTGGACAGCTTGCCTGTGGCGACGACTTCGATTCCGTCCTCGGGCCGGAAGGCGAGGCCCGCGGCCGTCGCCTTCCACAACACTCCGTCGATCACCGCCTTGTCGTCCTTGAGACAGAGGTAGCAATGGCCGGAGGCGGCGCGCTTCCAGCCGCTGATCTCGCCGCGCACGCGCACGAAGCCGAACGCGTCCTCCACCGTCCGCTTCAGCCGCATCGACAGCTCGGAGACCGACAGTGCGGGTGCGTTGTCGCCCGGCGCTTCGCTTGCTAACAGCGCCGCATCCTGAGGAGTGTCGTTTCTGTCCATGAATGTCCTGCTGCTAGGCTCCGGCGGCCGCGAACATGCGCTTGCCTGGAAGCTCGCGCAATCGCCGCGGCTCGGCAAGCTGTTTGCGGCGCCGGGCAATCCCGGCATTGCCGAGTACGCCCAGATAGTGGGCATCGACCCCGCCGACCACCGCGCCACGGTCGATTTCTGCCTGAAGAACTCGGTCGAGCTGATCGTCATCGGCCCGGAGGCACCTCTGGTCGACGGGCTCGCGGACAATCTGCGCACGATGGGCTTTTGCGTGTTCGGCCCGAACCGCCTCCCGGCCCAGCTCGAAGGCTCCAAGGGCTTCACCAAGGACCTGTGCGCCAGGCACGGCATTCCCACCGCCCGCTACGTGCGCGCCTCCGACAAGCTCGCCGCCGAAGCCGCGCTTCAGGATTTCCCGGCGCCGCTGGTGGTCAAGGCGGACGGCCTCGCCGCCGGCAAGGGCGTGATCATCTGCGCCACGCAGGAGGAAGCTCAGGCGGCGCTCGACATCATGTTCGACGGCAGCTTCGGCGCGGCCGGGAGGGCGGTCGTGATCGAGGAATATCTGGAGGGGGAGGAAGCGAGCTTCTTCGCCCTGAGCGACGGCACGACGGTGCTTCCGTTCGGCTCCGCCCAGGACCACAAAAGGGTCGGCGACGGCGATACCGGCCCCAATACCGGCGGAATGGGCGCCTACAGCCCGGCTTCGGTGCTGACGCCCGAGCTGGAGGCGCGGACGATGGACGAGATCGTTCGCCCCACCGTCGAGGCCCTCGCCGCGGCCGGCTCGCCTTATTCCGGGATCCTCTACGCCGGGCTGATGCTGACTTCGGAGGGGCCGAAGCTGATCGAGTACAATGTCCGCTTCGGCGATCCCGAATGCCAGGTGCTGATGATGCGCCTCGAGAGCGACCTGCTTGATCTGATGCACGCTGTGGCCCGCGGCCGCCTTGCCGAAGCCGAGCCGCCGAGTTTCGGCTCGGAGGCGGCGCTGACCGTGGTGATGGCGGCGAAGGGATATCCGGACGAGCCCGAGACGGGTGGGCCGGTCGACGGGATCGACGGGTTGTCGGACGGCGGAGTGATGGTCTTCCACGCCGGCACCGCGCTCCAGGACGGCCGCCTGGTGGCGCGCGGCGGCCGGGTCCTCAACGTCACCGCAGCCGGAGCTTCGGTCGCGGAAGCTCGGGACAAGGCCTATGCGGCCGTCGGCCGAATCCGCTTCCCCTCCGGTTTCTGCCGAAGCGACATCGGCTGGCGGGAGATCGCCCGATGATTTCTTGATCCGGCGCGGCTTCTGGAACAATGACTCGGCAGCGACGCGGCTGGAGACGCGAAATGAAGATCCTGATCGGACTTGTGGCGGCGCTGCTGATCGGCTGGGTCTGGCACGGCCCCCTCGGCAACGGCGAGCGCCTGGTCGGCCGGCTTGAGGCGCAGGCGCGGGAAAAGGTGGCGGCCACCGAATTGCCCGGAATCCAGGTCGCCTTCTCCCGCGACCCGCTCGACCGGGTGGCGAGGCTGAGCGGCCCTGCCAACGACCTCCAGCGCGAGGGCCTCGGCAGCCAGAAGGGGGTGAGCGACCATGTCCGCGACGTCCAAGGCGTCGCTTCCGTGCGCTGGTCCGACGAGCCCGACGGCGGCCGCAGGACCGTGCCTCTGCTCCTGGAGACGCTCGGCTTGACCGCCCTCGCTTACTTCATCGGCCTCGGCCTCGGCTGGCTCCTCTGGGGCCGGCGGCGGCGCGAAGGCTTCGCCTGATACGAAGAAGGACCTGATTCGACCATGTGGACCGTCGCTGAGAACAACCTCATCCTCCTCGTCGTCGCGCTTCTGATCGGCCTCGCGGTCGCTCTCTGGGCTTTCCGAAGGAGCGGGACCGAGGCCGACCTGACGTCCGACCGCCGGACGGACGGACCTGAAGGCAACGGGCTTCAGGACGAGTTCGCCGCCGCGACCCAGGACGTGGCCGGCGAGATACTGGGACTCGACGCCCATCCCAACATTCCGGGCCCGAGCGGACCCCCGGACAATCTCCGGCTGCTGAAGGGCGTCGGGCCCAAGCTCGCCGCCCAGCTGAACGAATTCGGGATCACCCGCTTCGACCAGCTCGCCGGACTCAGCGAGACCGAGGTGGCGATGCTCGACAAGCGGATGGGCGCTTTCGAAGGCCGAATCGCCCGTGACCGGCTGGTCGAGCAGGCCTGCTATCTGGAGCGCGGCGACAGGGACGGGTTCGAGGCCAGGTTCGGCAAGCTCGGCGGCAACTAGCCTCCCCGCCTCGTCCTCACCACCTCGCTGGCGAGCAGCTTGTCGATCTTGAAGCCGTCCATGTCGGCGATCTCGAATTGCCAGCCGCCGAAGGTGAAGCGTTCGCCCACCTCGGGAATGTGCTTGAGGACGGAGAGGGCGAAGCCGGCCGTGGTCGCATAGTCCCGGTCGCCGGGCAGGCCGATCCCAAGCCGGTCGGACAGCGCGTCGGCGGAGAGGGAGCCCGACACCCACCAGCTGCCGTCCTCGCGCTCGACCAGCGGCGCCTCCGGGCCGCCCTCGAAGCCCCCGGCGAGCACTCCGGAAATCGCGTTGAGCAGGTCGGCGGAAGTCACGATTCCTTCGAAATGGCCATATTCGTCATGGACGAAGGCCATCCGGGTCTCGCTTCCGCGAAGAACGGCGAGAGCGTCCATCGCATCCATCTGGTCGGGGACGACAGGCGCATCGCGGCTGAGCGTGCGCAGATCGAGCGGCCGCCCCTCGATCAGAGCGGCGACGATATCGCGGGCCTGAACGATCCCGATCAGCTGGTCCACTGACCCTTCCGCGACCGGGATGCGGCTGTGCGGGATCTCGCACAGGGCCTGGCGGATCTCCTCCGCGCTAGCCTGCGCGTCGAGCCAGTCGACGTCGGTGCGCGGGGTCATCACCTCGCGGGCCGGCCGGTCGGCGAGGCGGACCACTCCGGAGATGATCGCCCGCTCATATTCCTCCAGCACACCGGCGTGGTGCG
>DATHBY010000071.1:0-1674 GCA_035295885.1 Allosphingosinicella sp. | reverse complement strand
CCACGGCGACTTGTGGAGCGGCAACATCCTGGTTTCCGAAGGCCGGCTCGCAGCTCTCATCGATCCCGCCTGCTACCATGGCGACGCCGAGGTAGACCTTGCCATGCTGACCCTGTTCGACACTCCGGGGGAGAGCTTCTGGGAGGCCTATGGCGAGCTCGAACCGGGTTGGGAGGAGAGGCGGCCCTTCTACCAGCTCTTCCCGGCCTTGCTCCACATGAGGCTGTTCGGCGACAGCTATGCCGGAATGGTCGACCGGCTGCTGTCGCGGCTCGGCGCCTGAGCGGGTTGACCCGCCCGCCGTATTTAGTTATTTAGCTAAATAACGAAACAGGCGGCGCATGAACGAGATCTTCGAAGCCCTGGCCCATCCCACCCGGCGAGCGATCCTCGAATTGCTCAAAGGCGGCTCGAAGACCGCCGGGGAGCTGGCGGACGCGTTCCAGGTCTCGAAGCCGACCATGTCCGCCCATTTCGCCAAGCTGAAGGAAGCGGGGCTCATCCACGCCGACCCGCGCGGCACCACCATCCTCTACAGCCTCAACCTGTCCACGCTGGAGGAAGTGCTGCTCGGCTTCATGGGTCGAATGGGCGTCGCGCCCGAGCGGAAGGAGGAAATGTCATGAACAGGAAGTCCGTGATCGGGGCGTCGGCCCTGGTGGTGGCTACGATGCTCGGCACCGGCGTCGCGGTCGGCGCCTCGCTCCCGGCCGACGTGGTGCTTCCAATCCACTGGGGCCTCGATGGACGGCCGGACGGCTTCTCCGACAAGTGGACAGCCTTGCTGCTGCCGGCCGCAATCACGTCTTGCCTGTCGCTTCTCTTCTATTTCGTGCCCGCGCTGGAGCCGCGACGCGAAGGGCTCGAACGCAGCCAGGGCCTCTATCTCTGGGGCTGGGTGGCGCTTCTGCTGATGGGCGCGATCATTCAGCTCGCCGTGGTGGCGGTAGCGCTGGGCTGGCCGCTCGACGCCGGCCGGCTGATCGTTGCCGGCACCGGCGCGATGCTCGTCCTGATCGGCAACCAGCTCGGCAAGTCGCGCAGCATGTATCTTATCGGCATGCGCACGCCCTGGACGCTGGCCAGCGAGGACGTGTGGATCCGCACCCACCGGCTCGCCGGCAAGCTGATGGTTGCGGCCGGGCTCGTCATCGCCGGGGCGGCCCTGCTCGACCTGGCGCCCGAATGGCGGATGGCCCTGCTCATCGCCGTGATCGCGCTGAGCGCCGGCGTTCCATTCGTCTATTCCTTCCTGCTGTGGCGGCGCGAGCGTGTGGCTCAGTCGAGCGAGTAGCGCTCCGCGACCGTATAGGCGGGGCCTTCGGGGCTTAGGCGGCTCTCGTAGAGGCGGAATTCGCGCACTTCGAAGGGGGTCCCCGAGATTCCGCCGCTCTGCTCGATCAGCGACCGCACCGGGCCCGCACCCCGGGGGAGGCGGGCGATGGTGAGATGCGGCATGTAGGCGCGCCGGTCGCGCTCGACCCCCACCCGGACCAGCGCCTGGTCCACCTTCCTGTGGAGCGCGCGCAGGGGCTCGTGCGGGGCGACTCCAGCCCACAGCGTCACCGGCTCGCCGCGCCGGTCGAATACCCCCAGGCCGCTTACCGCGATCGAGAAGCGGGGGTGGTGGACGGCGCTGAGCGCGGCGTCGACGTCGCGCGCCAGATGCCGGTC
>DATHBY010000070.1:0-5333 GCA_035295885.1 Allosphingosinicella sp. | reverse complement strand
CTCCGGCAGCTCGTCGAGGCTGGTCGCCCGAAGGAAACGGCCGAAGCGGGTGAGGCGCCGGGCGTCGTCGAGCGGCCTGCCCTCCGAATCGACGGCGTCGAGCATGGTTCGGAACTTGATCAGCCGGAAGGGCTTGCCGTGGAGCCCGGGCCGGACCTGGCGGAAGAAAACGGGCCGGCCGAGAGCGACCGCGACCGCCAGCGCGACCAGGGCCAGCAGCGGCGCGAGCAGGACGAGTCCGATCGCGGAAAGGAGGATGTCGAAGGTCCTCTTCGGGTCGAAACGCGCCATGCCCCGCCAATCGCCCCCCCGCCGTTCAATTGCAACGACTTCGGCTCGGAGCTAAGGAGACTGGCCATCGTGCAGCGTAGGAACGGATCATGTGCGGCATAGCCGGCTTCATCGGCGGGCGCTTCGACAACGGCGGCCGGAGAGCGCGCGCGTCGCTGGCCCGGATGACGGACGCGATCGCCTATCGCGGGCCCGACAGCGCCGGGGTATGGCTGGATTGCGGCAACGAGGTGGCGCTAGGCCACCGGCGGCTGGCGATCCTCGATCTCTCGCCGGCCGGCGAGCAGCCGATGACGTCGCCGTCGGGCCGCTACGTGACCGTCTACAATGGCGAGATCTACAATCATCTGGAGCTTCGCGAACGTCTGGCCGGCCCGTGGCGCGGCCATAGCGACACCGAGACCCTGCTGGCCGCGATCGAGGCCTGGGGCCTGGAAAAGGCGCTTGGCGAATGCTCCGGGATGTTCGCTCTGGCCTTGTGGGACCGCCAGGACAAGGCGCTGATCCTTGTCCGCGACCGGCTCGGGGAGAAGCCGCTTTATTACGGCTGGCAGGGTGAGGGCGCCGAAGCGGCCTTCCTGTTCGGATCGGAGCTCAAGGCGCTGGCCCGTCATCCCGAGTTCCGCCGCGAGATCGATCGGCAGGCGCTCGCGCTGTTCACCCGCTTCAATTACGTGCCGGCGCCGCATTCCATCTATGCCGGAATCGCCAAGCTGCCGCCCGGCACCTTCCTGACGCTGCGCTCGGGCGGGAAGACACCCGCCGTTACACCCTATTGGTCGGCGGCCGAAGCCGCGGCCTCCGGCGCCGCCGAACCGCTCGACATCGGGTCGGAGGAGGCGACGGACGAGCTCGAGCGCCTGCTCGCCAGGGCCGTCTCGCAGCAGATGATCTCCGACGTCCCGCTCGGCGCCTTCCTCTCGGGAGGCGTCGATTCCTCGACTGTGGTGGCGCTGATGCAGGCGCAATCGTCGCGGCCGGTGAAGAGCTTCTCCATCGGCTTCCACGACCGCGCCTATAATGAGGCGGAGCATGCCGGAGCCGTCGCCCGCCACCTCGGCACCGACCATCATGAGCTCTACGTCCGGCCCGAGGACGCGCTGGCGGTCATCCCATCGCTTCCCAATATCTACGACGAGCCGTTCGCCGACGCGTCCCAGGTGCCGACCCTGCTCGTGTCGAAGCTCGCCCGTCGGCAGGTCACCGTCGCGCTTTCGGGCGACGGCGGCGACGAGTTGTTCGCGGGCTACAACCGCTATCGTCTCGCCGCCCGCAACTGGGGGCGGATCTCGAAGCTGCCGAGGCCGCTGCGCAGCGCCGTCGCGAGGGGGCTGGTCGCGCTTTCGCCCGAGCAGTGGAACAGGGTGGCGGGCGCCGTCTCGCCGATCCTGCCGGCCTCGCTTCGCTTCTCGCTGCCCGGCGAAAAGGTCCACAAGGCCGCCCGCGGCCTCGCCAGCGGCTCGGCCGACGAACTCTACAAGGGGCTGGTGTCGAGCTGGCGCGACCCCGCCGGGCTCGTCATCGGCGGAGCCGAGCCGGCGACGCTCGGGCCGGAAACTCTCGAACGGCTGGACGGCCTCGGCACCACCGAACGGATGATGGCGCTCGACATGCTGACCTACCTGCCGGACGACATCCTGGCCAAGGTCGACCGCGCCGCGATGAGCGTTTCGCTCGAGACGAGGGTGCCTTTGCTCGACCACCGGGTGGTCGAATATGCCTGGCGGCTGCCGCTGGACCTCAAGCTGCGGGGCGGCGATTCGAAATGGGTGCTTCGCCAGCTGCTCTACCGGCACGTTCCGCGCTCCCTGATCGAGCGTCCGAAAATGGGCTTCGGAATTCCGATCGATGCCTGGCTGCGCGGGCCGCTCAAGAGCTGGGCGGAGGAGCTGATCGGCGAACGGAGGCTCAGGTCCGAAGGCTATTTCCAGCCCGAGCCGATCCGCCGAGCCTGGGACTCGCACCAGAGCGGCCGGGCGAACATGCAATATCACCTGTGGGCGATCCTGATGTTCCAGTCCTGGCTCGAAGGCCAGTCCGCCCCTGAGGAGGCCGAGGGGCTCGCGGCTTAGATAACCACCCTCGTGTCTCTCGGAATCCCCTCCGGCCGCTCGGCCGGGTCGGGGCGGCCGAGCTCGCCCTGGTCGGGGAGAATCAGCTCCTGCAGCTTTTCGCGCACCGCCACCGCATCGCCGGCGAAGATCGCCGCTCGCAACCGGTCGATATGGGGGCGAAGCTCGGCGAAGGAGATGAAGCGCTCCTTTGCCATCTTGATCCGCGGATGGGCGGTGTCGAGGGCGCTCTCGCCGACGAACAGCTCCTCGTACAATTTCTCGCCCGGGCGAAGGCCGACATAGGCGATCTCGATGTCTCCGGCCGGATTGTCCTCGTCCCGGACGGTCATCCCGGACAGCGAGATCATGTTGCGCGCCAGCTCGGCGATGCGGATCGGCTCGCCCATGTCGAGCACGAAGACCTCGCCGTGCCGGGCCATCGCGCTCGCTTGGAGGACGAGCTGGGTCGCCTCCGGGATCGACATGAAGAAGCGGGTCACGTCGCGGTGGGTGACGGTGACGGGCCCGCCGCGGCGGATCTGCTCGCGGAAGGTCTGGACCACCGAGCCCGAGGAATCGAGCACGTTGCCGAACCGCACGATTCCGAAGCGCGTCTCGCCCTGCTCGGCAAGCCCCTGGACGATGAGCTCAGCCACCCGCTTGCTCGCGCCCATCACGCTTTCCGGGCGGACCGCCTTGTCGGTTGAGATCATCGTGAAGCGGGTCAGTTTGGCGTCGAAGGCGGCTCGGGCCAGCACCCAGGTGCCGATGACGTTGTTCTCAACTCCGACGACCTCGTTATGCTCGAGCAACGGCACATGCTTGTAGGCTGCGGCGTGGTAGATCGTCTCGACGCCGTGGATCCGGATGATGTCGCGGACGAGCAGCTCGTTCAGCATCGAGCCGACCACCGGGATCACCTCCGGCCGGTCGCGCGGATCGCGATCCTTGAGCAGCTCGACCAGCTGCTGCTCAATCGTGTAGAGCGCGAACTCGCTGTGATCGAGAAGGACCAGCTTGCCCGGGTGGACCCGGATGATCTGGCGGCAGATCTCCGAGCCGATCGACCCGCCGGCGCCGGTGATGAGTATGGTCTGCCCGTCCACGACTTCCTTGATGAGGTCGCTCAGCGGCTCGACCGGGTCGCGGCGAAGCAGGTCGTTGACGTCGATCGGGCGGACGTCGCTGACCGTGAACCGACCGGAGACGATTTCCTCCGGCGCCGGCACGGTCATCACCTGCACGTTGAGCTTGTTGAGGCGCTCGATCGCGCTCAGCCGCTGCGAGCGGGTCGCGTTCGGCATGGCGAGGAAGACCTCGCTGACGACATTGTCCTGGACCAGGCCCGCCAGCGCCGCGGGAGCGTGGATCTGGGCGCCGGCGACGATCTGACCGCGCAGGGCGGGATCGTCGTCGACGAAGCCGCACAGCCTGAAATGCCGGTCGCGCCGCACCGATTCGGCGAGGCTGATGCCTGCCGAATTGGCGCCGTAGATGACGATGTTGCGACGGCCCGCCTGGCCGGTCGGATGCTTGCGCTCGGCGCCGATGACGAGCGCCGCCATCGCGTAGCGGCCCATGAAAAGCATCACGAAGAGGAAGCCGCCATAGATGAAGCCGACCGATCGCGGCACCAGGATGCGGATCCCGTCGACCACCATCGATGCCCGCATCAAATAGACCAGGATCACCCAAGCGGTCGCGGCGATCGCCGCTCCGAACAGGATCCGGCTGACGGTGCCGAGATCGAAGAAGCGAAGGACGATATGGTAGATGCGCAGGTGGAAGAGGCTGATCAGGCCGACCACTATGGAGATTCCGGCCGCCAGCAGGACCAGCGGATCGACCGGCAGATACGGCTCGCCGAGTCGTGCCGAGAAGGCCGCCACCAGAGCGAACATCATCGCGGCGACGTCGTACGCCACCAGGATCAGGCGCTTTTGCGCGCGGTCCGCCGAGGACACTCGTCTGACAAACGGGAAAATCATGGGAATGGGCGCTCTTAGACCAAAATGGCCCTTGCTGGAAGCTTAACCCAACACCGCCCGGATCAGCTCGGCCAGCTTCCGAGCGCGCAGCCGCAGCCGGTCGGGCCGAAGCGTCGGGTGGATTTCGACCGCGAGGCTGCTCCGAGTCATCGCCCGGGCGTTCGGAAGGTCCGGTCTGGGAAGGTCGCGGAACGCCTCCTCGAGATAGACTTCGGAGCAGGAGCCGGTGAACAGTCGCAGCCCGGCCTCGCCGGCCCGCGCCAGTATCTCCTGGCGAGACTCCTCGGCGCCGGGCTGCAGGTAGAAGTTGAGCCGGTAATAAGCGTGGCGGAAGCGCGGGCCGGGCAGCGGCACGCGCAGGCCTGGCACGCCCTCCAGCGCCTCCGCCCAGATGCCGGCGTTTCGGGTGCGGGCCGAATGCCATTCGCCGAGCTTCTCCAGCTGCCTGAGGCCGATCGCCGCCTGCGGCCCGGTGAGGCGCCAGTTGGTGCCGACGCTGTCGTGGAGCCAGCGGAAGCCCGGCTCCGCGGGCGGCGCCTCGACCTTGCGGCGGTTCTTGCCATGGTCCTTGAAGCTCCACGCCCAGTCCCAGGCGGCCTCGTCCTTGAACAGGGCCGCACCGCCCTCGCCTCCGGTGCTGATGATCTTGTCCTGGCAGAAGGAGAGCGCGGTGGCGTGTCCGAAGCTTCCGGCCGGACGGCCGTCAATCTCGGCGCCGTGCGACTGGGCGCAATCCTCGATGACGAGCAGCCCGCGGCGCTCGGCGAGATCCATGATGGCCGGCATGTCGCACGGCCAGCCGGAGAGATGGACGGGAATGACGGCCTTCGTCCGCTCGGTCAGTACCGCCTCGATGCTTTGGGCGGTGATGTTGCCGCTGTCGGGATCGATGTCGGCGAAGACCGGGGTCGCGCCGGTCAGCATGACGCAGGTCGCGGAGGCGACGAAGGTGCGCGGAGTCACCACCACCTCGTCGCCGGGGCCGATCCCGAAGGCGCGG